>CAKMNE010000056.1 GCA_927798505.1 uncultured Bacteroidales bacterium | reverse complement strand
GGAAGGAGGTTACCGATTTTCAGATAGACAAGGCCGTCCAGAACGGTATGATTCCCCGTCATTATATGGTTGATGATGCTACAGACCGCCTGGAGGGATATGTGGAAGTCTACCTGCGTGAGGAAATCCGGGATGAAGCCGCCGTCCAGGATGTCGAGGCATTTGAACAGTTTATGGAAGCCGCTGCCATTTCCGATGGCGAGATGATCAACTATGCCAACATCGCCAGTGACTGTGGCGTAGCGGCAAAAACTGTCAAGGCCTACTACCAAATCTTGAAAGATACACTGATGGGATATGAGATCCCAGCCTATACGAAGGTTGTCAAGCGGAAAGTTGTCCAGGCCCCCAGGTTCTACTATTTTGACGTGGGACTGACGAACTACCTGATGGGGCGGCATAAGCTCCGGAGAGGATCGGATGACTATGGCCACGCGTTTGAGCATTACGTGATGCAAGAGATTATAGCCTACCGCGGGTACTATCGCCGCAGAGAGAAGATTTCCTACTGGCATACCTACAATAACCAGGAAGTCGATGCAGTAATTGGCGATGCTAAGGTTGCCATAGAAATTAAATCCAGCGAGGAGGTCAAGACCCGCCATAAAATTGGCTTGAAAGCCTTTAAGGAAGAGCATCCTGATTGCAGGCTGATTCTGGTCTCACTTGACCCAATCACGAGGCCATCGGGAGACATTGAACTCATCTATATCAATGACTTCCTGAGGATGCTGTGGAACGGTGAAATATTCTAATGGATCTATGCTGCCGCTGCGGACTCCGCTCATAAAAAAAGAAGAGGCCGACTCTTTTTAGTCGACCTCTACTGTGGTGCTGGGAAGAATCGAACTGCCGACACAAGGATTTTCAGTCCTTTGCTCTACCATCTGAGCTACAGCACCGTTGGGAATGCAAAGGTAGTAATTTTTCCGGTATTTGCAAATCTTTTCGAAGAAAAACGCATAACTTTGTGAAGCATTTATAGGAGATGATTATGCCCAAGATAGGAGAATTCGAGCTCATAGACCAAATAAGGAAGTATGCCACCCCCGCCACCCCCTCCACCATCGGCATAGGCGATGACTGCGCGGTAATTCCGCAGCGGGACGGTCTTGACACCCTGGTAAGCACGGATATGCTCATCGAGGGCACCCATTTTCTCAAAGAGGACATCACTCCCCGTCAGCTCGGATGGAAATCCGCGGCGGTCAACATCTCCGACATAGCCGCAATGGGAGGGAAACCCATAGCCACCTTCCTCTCCCTGGCCCTTCCGAAAACCCTTCCCGAGACCTGGGTACAGGAGTTTATGGAAGGCTACAGGGACATTTCGCAAAAACACTGCGTCGCCCTTCTGGGCGGTGACACCACCTGCTCCCCGGACAGAATCTGCATCAATGTAGCTGTGCTCGGCACCTGTCCGTCAGGATCCGCCAAACTGCGGAGCGCTGCGCTGCCCGGCGACATGGTCTGCGTAACCGGCACCCTCGGTGACTCCGCCGCCGGACTCAAGCTCATCCTCTCTAATGACAAAGCCGCTTCGCCACAGCTCGTGCAGAAACACTATTGCCCCCTTCCAAGGGTGCAGGAAGGCCTGCTTCTCGGAAGCTGCCCCGGCGTGCACGCCATGATGGACATCTCCGACGGAGTGGGCTCCGACCTGAGACATATCCTCAAGGAAAGCGGAGTGGGCGCAGTAATAGACACAGACAGTCTTCCACTGTCCGCAGAGCTTCAGTCCATCTGCAGGGAAAAAGGCTGGGACCCCAAGCAGCTTGCCCTCAGCGGGGGAGAAGACTACGAACTGCTCTTCACTATGGCTCCTGACGAAAAGCCTGGCATCCCATACACCGTGATAGGCCGGATTACAAAAGACCCGGCGCTTGTCTGGAAAGGCAGCAGCCGGGATTTCGATGGCTATCAGTGCTTCAAAGAGTAAATGCGCACCTTTCGTCAAAGTTATCAAGAACGTTTGTCAAGTATTATTTTGCCGTTGCAGAGCACCATCCTTATGCAGGAAGAGTCCGCCGCATAGACCCAGTTGGAAATCAGATTGTAGCAAGGACGCATGCGTGGTGAAGCCAGGTCCACGATGATGGCATCCGCCAGTTTTCCGTCCGCAATCACACCGGCATCGATTCCGAAAGCCTCGGCTCCGTTGACGGTGGCCCATTTGAGCACCTCCGGAGCGGAAAGCAGGGAAGTGTCGCCGTTGAGTTTGGCCAGCAGGGCGGCGAACTTCATCTCCTCCCTCATATCCAGGTTGTTGTTGGATGAGCATCCGTCCGTGCCCAGGGTAATGCGCACCCCGCTGGCAATGGCCATCTCGTAAGGGAAGCGGCCGCTGCCCAGTTTCATATTGGAGCAAGGGCAATGGACCACCGTAACCCCGCGGCTCGCCAGGATGTCCCATTCCTCCTTGTCCACGTGCACGCAGTGCGCGGCAATCACGTCCGGCCCCAGCACGCCCAGCTTGTCAAGATAGCGCACCGGCGTCATTCCGAAGGCCTTCACGCAATCCTCGACCTCCTTCTTGGTTTCGGACACGTGGATATGGAAGCGCCTGCCGTGGTCACGCGCAAGGCGGTAGAGCTTCTGCAGGTTCTCCCCGCTTACCGTGTAAACCGCGTGGGGAGCAGCGGTAATCTGAATCATGGAGTCCTGATCCTCCATCCAATTGCATATGCGCTCCTCCTTGCTCGCCTTCATTTTGTCGGAGTAGCTGTCCATATAGGTCACGCCTATCGCCGCCCTGATGCCCTTCTCGCGCACTGCGGTGGCGGTTCGGCTCATGGAGAAGTACATGTCGTTGAAGAAGACCGTTCCGCTGGAAATCATCTCGTTGATGGCCATCACGCTGCCTTCATAGACTTCGGCGCGGCCCATAGCCCTTTCCTTGGGCCATATATGGTCCTCCAGCCAGGTCTGCAGCGGCATGTCGTCCGCGTAGCCGCGAAGAATGGTCATGGCCGCGTGGTTGTGGGCATTGTAGAAGGCCGGAAGAATCGCGTAGCGGTGGCACTCTATTGCGGTGTTCGCATAGGCGTTGTCCGGGGCGTTGACCGACTCGAAGCGGTTCCCGTTAATCAGGATATTGGTAGGCTTTCCGTTGAGCTGGATGCCTTTGAGCAGAGTTTTCATTTTTTGCCTTTTATTTGAATGATGAATCCTTCGTCCAGCAGCGGCCTTACGAGCTCGCGCATCTGCTGCTCGCTGAAGGCCTCAAGCCCCTGCTGCGGGGTAGGACGGTCTATGGTATAGACCATAATCTCCCTCGGGCGCAGTTCGCGAACTATCTCCATCCACCCTGTGAGTACCTCGGGGGAGGAGGAGTCGAACCGGGGGCTGCGCAGAAACATAGTCTGCAGAACGAAATCGCCTCCGAAGCCCTTCAGGGCCTCAACCGTCGCCCTTACGCTGTAGCCGGGTGCGGGTTTGTTGATGAGCGCCGCCAGTTCGTCGGTGGGCGCATCTATTTTCATAATGGGGTTGTCCACCTTCCGCAGCGCTTCCAGAATTTCTGGTATATGTACCCGCGTTGCGTTGGAAAGCACCGAGACCTTCGCTCCGGGGCAGAAAGCGTCGCGCAGGTGCAGGGTGTCGTCTATGATGCGGGGGAACTCGGGGTTGAGCGTAGGCTCGCCGTCGCCGGAGAAAGTAATGGAGTCCACCTTCGTGCCGTCCAGGAGCAGCTGCGAGAGCTTCTCCTCGAGGCAGTGGCGCACCCGGGCGGCAGAAGGCAGAACCTTGTCGTCCCGCCCGTCGGCGTTCCAGCCGCATTCGCAGTAGATGCAGTCGAAGTTGCAAATCTTCCCCTTCGTAGGCAAGAGGTTGATGCCCAGGGAGTTGCCAAGCCTTCGGCTGAATATTGGCCCGAAAACCGTCTCTTCCCTCATCATAGCTCCTGCAGTTTTGCAAACAGCTCCGGCCACCTTTCCTGCATCACCACAGGCCTGCCGCTAGCCGTGTCTATGAAACAATGGGTTGAGGTGCCTTTGAAAACCACCGCATCCCCCACCTTCATCACATAGGAAAAGGTGATTTTGAGAGGGGATTGCTCCTTGACCTTGAGCTGCACCTCTATTTTATCCTTGAAGGTGGTGGTCTTCTTGAATTCGCAGCTGAGCGCTGTCACGGGGGAGACCACTCCCTCGGCTTCCATTTTCTCGAACCCGTAGCCCAGCTGGTCCTGGACATAGACGCGCGCCTCCTCCATAAAGCGTATGTAGTTGGAGTGGTGCGTCACGCCCATCCTGTCACATTCGTAGTACTTGACTTCGTGCACATAAGGAATCATAGCATCCTGTTTAAAATGTCCAACAATCTCTGTATGGGCGCATCCTTGAGCATAACCGTCTTATTCTCGTCCAGAAGATAGACGGACGGGATGGCCCTGATATGGTATTTATTGTCGTCCCTGAGCGTAAACAGCGGATCGAATCCGCAAATCCATTTCTCCGGATAGTTCGGAAGGTATTCCCTCCAAGCCTCCAGATCCTCGTCAATGTAAACGTTTACCACTGCCACCAGTCCGGCCTCCACGGCCCAGGCAGCTTTGGGGTCCGAACCCATAGCGTCGATGATTTCCTTGCAGGCCGAGCAGCCCGGGTTGCTGAAAAACAGCACCGTAAACGGGGCTTCGGTGCCGTGAAGGGTATGCCTGCGGCCCCTGGCGTCCTCATAGACGAAGTCTGCGGCAACGCGGCCCCTCTCGTTCAGGGCGCAAAGCCTTGCCTCGGCAGCCAGGTCCCCTCCGCAATGCGCCGCCAGCCTTCCATATATATCCTCGTCCCTGTAAGGGGAATTCGGGTCATAGAGATATTTCTGCGCAAGCGAAAGAATCCTCAGGGAGTCGCGCCCAATGCCTTTGACAAGGGAGGCGGAAGCGGTCCCGAGAGGCAGCTCCAGGGCCAGGACCGTCCACTGCGCGAAGGCCTTCTCCGCTTCGAGGCTGTCCATCTGCGGGCTCCACCCTGTCCACCAGTTAGATACCAGGTACTCGAGGCGGTCTGCCTCATCGCTGATGATATCCGGAATACGCGGCGCTTTGAAACTTGCAGGGACAGGCGCGTCCTTCTGCGGGGCCACCGTTGATTTACGGAAACCCTGCCCTCGACCACAACTGCTCAAAACAAGGGTTGTGAGGGTCAGCAATAAGATTCCAATCTTTTTCACACAAGCAAATATACACACTATTTTTGTATATTTGCGAAATATGAAAGAGTATGATGTCCTGATAATAGGAGGCGGCGTCACCGGCGCCGGAACCGCAAGAGACTGTGCAATGCGCGGCCTCAAGACTTTGCTGGTGGAGCGGCACGACATTGCGACCGGTGCTTCCGGGCGTAATCACGGGCTTTTGCACAGCGGAGCGCGCTATGCCGTGAACGATCCGGAATCGGCAAACGAATGTATAGTTGAGAACATGATTCTGCGCAAGGTCGCATCCCACTGCGTGGAACCGACCGGGGGACTGTTCATAAGCCTTCCGGAGGATGGCCTGGAATACCAGAAGAAATTCATTGAATGCTGCGCCGCGGCGGGCATCAAGGCTGAAGCCATAGACCCGAAGGAGGCGCTAAGGCTTGAGCCTTCCGTCAATCCGGATATCATAGGCGCCGTCAAGGTGCCTGACGCATCCGTTGACCCATTCCGCCTCACGGCCGCCAATGTCCTCGACGCCCGTCTGCACGGAGCCGATGTGCTTCTCGGATGGGAAGTGACGGACTTCATCAAGGAAACCGTTACGGTGGTAGGCGTAAAGCTGCGCAACATATACACAAACGAAGTGAAGAGCGTATATGCCCATTATACGGTCAACGCGGCGGGAATATGGGGCGCCGCAATAGCGGAAAAGGCAGGTGCGCACATAGGTATGCTGCCTGCAAAGGGGTCCCTGCTGGTCTTCGGCCACAGGGTTGCGGATATGGTGGTGAACCGCTGCCGCAAGCCGGCCAACGCGGACATCCTGGTCCCGGGCGATGTGGTCAGCGTAATCGGAACCACCTCCGACAAGGTGCCGTTCGACCAGTGCGACGACATGAGGGTCACCAGGCAGGAAGTTGAGCTGCTGCTCAGCGAAGGCTGCAAACTGGTGCCTTCCCTTGCCACCACCCGAATCATCAGGGCTTACGCCGGCGTGCGTCCGCTCGTGGCTTCGGACGATGACCCGTCGGGTCGCAACGTAAGCCGCGGAATCGTGCTCCTGGACCATTCGAAAAGGGATGGAATATTTGGTTTCATAACCATAACCGGAGGCAAGCTGACATCCTACCGCCTTATGGCGGAAAAGACCACCGATCTGCTCTGCAGCAAGCTCGGAGTGGCGAAGCCTTGCCAGACCGCTGAGCTGCCTCTGCCGGGTTCGGAGCCGGACAAGCGCAAAGCCTCCCACAGCGTGGTGGTTGAGGCCGCTTTCGGACGTCAGGGCGCGCGGGCCGCTTCCATAGACTTCTCCGGCAAGGGAAGCGAGCTGGTATGCGAATGCGAACAGGTCAGCCGCGCGGAGATTGCCTATGCGGTCAAGGAGTTGAATGTCAAGACCTTGGATGACCTGCGCCGTCGCACTCGCGTGGGTATGGGCACCTGCCAGAGCACCTTCTGCCTGCGCAAGGCCGCCACTGTCCTCGCCGAAGAACTCGGCACCCCGGACAAGGCCGACGCCCTGCTCAGGGATTTCATTCAGGAAAGATGGAAAGGAATAATGCCTGTCTGCTGGGGCGACCAGCTCAGGGAGGCTGAACATATGAGAAAGGAGTACGGCAATGAAATATGATGTCATAATAGCCGGCGGCGATCCGGCTGACGTGAAAATTGCAATGGCGGCCCTCGGGGCAGGGAAGAGCTGCTGCCTGATAGCCGAAGGGCGCCTTGCGGGGGAAGGCGGCAGGAATGCCTTTGCCAAGGCCGGGGGCGTGCTGCTTCTCGGAGACCGGGTTTCTTCTGTCGAGTGGGCAGAGGACGGAAGCGTGGCTGCATTGCACACCGCCAACATGGATGATGAGAGGCTTGTGGCTTCGGTCTATGTGCTCGCCACCGGCCGCTTCTTTACAAGAGGCCTTGTGTCGGATATGAACAGCATACGCGAGAGCGTCTTCGGAGCCGATGTGCAGTTCGATCCGGACCCTTCCCGCTGGTGCGTCGAGGACTTTTTCGCCGCCCAGCCTTTCGAGAGTTTCGGAGTGGTGGTCGATGAAGACAAGCACCCTCTCAAAAACGGAAAAGCAATAGTCAATCTCTACGCTGCCGGCGGAATACTCGCAGGCTGCGTGGACAATACAGAACAGATATGCAGGAAAATAATCTCAGCTTAGCCGAATTCGAAAATTGCCAGAAGTGCAATATCTGCGCTGAGGTATGTCCTATGATGGAGGTCAATCCCCTCTATCCGGGTCCCAAGCAGGCCGGTCCCGACGGTGAGCGCTACCGTCTCAAGGATCCGGCATTCTTCGACAACGCACTGAAGTACTGCCTCAATTGCAAGCGCTGCGAGGTGGCCTGTCCTTCGGGTGTGAAGATAGGTGATATCATAGCCATCAACAAGCTCAAATACTACAAATCGGAGCATAAGTTGCGCGACGCCGCCCTTGCCTCCACTGATTTCGTAGGCTCGCTCGCTTCGCCTT
Source organism: uncultured Bacteroidales bacterium (assembly GCA_927798505.1). Classification (GTDB taxonomy): domain Bacteria; phylum Bacteroidota; class Bacteroidia; order Bacteroidales; family UBA932; genus Cryptobacteroides. Next base: position 1,142 of record CAKMNE010000056.1, on the reverse strand, counting down.
TTGCTCCAATCGTGAACGGAGTGCTCTCGCTTGGGGTTACGAAGTCGCTTATGGACGGCGTGCTGGGTGTCAGCAAGCAGCGCACTTTCCCGAAGTATTCGTCCCGCAAGTTCACCGCTTGGCTGCGCCGTCATGCTCAGGAGCAGATGGCCTTCCCGCGACAGGTGAGCTATTTCCACGGGTGCTATGTGAACTACAATTATCCTCAGCTGGGCAAGGATTTCGTCAAGGTTATGAATGCCTGCGGCTATGGTGTGCGGCTGCTTGAAAAGGAGCGCTGCTGCGGAGTCGCCCTGATTGCCAATGCGATGGGGGAGCAGGCCCGCAAGCAGGCCGAGGTAAATCTCGCCTCCATACGCAAGGCGGGAGGCCCGGTGCTGACTACCTCATCCACCTGCACTTTCACAATTCGCGACGAATACGCTCACGTGCTTGGTCTGGAGAATTCGGATGTCAGGAGTTCGGTGATGCTGGCTTCGCGATGGTTGTACAGACTTGTTGAGGAAGGCTCGGTTAAACTGGTCTTCAAGGAGGACTACAGCCGCAAACTTGCCTATCAGACTGCCTGTCATATGCAGAAGATGGGCTGGCAGCAGTATTCCATACAGCTTCTGAAGATGATTCCGGGAGTGCAGCTCACGGTGCTCGAGCAGCGTTGCTGCGGCATATCCGGAACCTACGGATTCAAGAAGGAGAACTACGAGTATTCCCAGAAGGTGGGAGCTCCGTTGTTTGAGGACATAAGAAATGCCGGAGTTGATGCCGTGGTCAGCGACTGCGAGACCTGCAAGTGGCAGATAGAGGCTTCAACCGGTCTGCCTGTCTTCAACCCTATCAGCATACTCGCCGAAGCCCTCGACCTCGAAAAGACCCGTGCCGCGAATCCGTAAATCTACCGCAGGCGGATTTTTTCAAAAAAATCCTGTAGATAGTTTGCATTTTCAAAAATAATAACTACCTTTGCATTCCCTTCGGGAACGGAGGACCCGTTAGCTCAGTCGGTAGAGCATCACACTTTTAATGTGGGGGTCTCGGGTTCGAGCCCCGAACGGGTCACTTGAAAGTCTGCGTCCTTAGCTCAGCTGGTAGAGCAACTGACTCTTAATCAGTGGGTCTAGGGTTCGAATCCCTAAGGACGCACA
>CAKMNE010000055.1 GCA_927798505.1 uncultured Bacteroidales bacterium | reverse complement strand
GTTGTTGAGTATCCTGTTGAGGAGTGTGGTCTTTCCGCTTCCCAGATAACCTGTAAGCAGAAGTACTGGAATCTGATTCATAGCATTCATTTTTTTGAGTCTGCAAATATAATTAACTTCCGTTATAAATTGTTAACTTTGCCCTTCCTTATGAAGACACGTTACATCTATCCTATTCTTCTTGTCACCCTGTTGCTAGCTTCCTGCAAGCAGGACAAGACCGACATTATTGAGCCACGTTTCATTGCTTCTGACAGACCCTATGCTACGCTTTACTCCATAGACGAGGAGACAGGCGTAGTCAGTGTCGCTGATTCTTTGCTGCGTGGCAGTAAGGTTGAGGTGATAGTCAACGCCAAATACAAAAGTAACAAAATTGTTTATTTGCCTCTGAAAGCCAGGAAAGGGCCAAAGCGCTATGCCATGCTCCCCAATCTCAGCACGGATAGCCTTGCTCTCGTGCTTGAAAAGCAGCTCTATGTGCGCACCCCGGCATCAGTGCTGGCGGACACGGCCAGCAGCGCAATAGCAGGGCAGGTGGAAAAGGGGCGTCAGGTCAGCATAGTGGGCTATGACAAGCTCCAGGCCGACGGCACTGTGCATCGCTACAAAATCCAGGTCTCCGACACCTTGGGCTATGTCTATTCCAAGTATCTTGTCCCTACTCAGGAGGAGGCCCTGAGCCGCTATATGCCGGAAAAATACGACTCCCTGCATCTTGCGATAAAGAACCGCTTCGGAGCGGGAAAGGCAATAGACTGTGATTTCTTTCCAAGACCCAAGCCGGAGTTCAAGGACAACAGGATGCCTGAGTCCTGCTACTCGCTCTACATCAATTTCTCGCCTGCAAATCTCTCCAAGATAGACGAGTACATAGAGCTTGCCAAGCAGACCAAAATCAACACCTTCGTGATCGATATCAAGGACAATGAGTGTCCGGGATTCCGTTCCGAGGCCATGCTCAAGTATTCTCCGACCAATTACAACCGTTCCACCAAGAATGGGGAGAAACTCTACAAAAGGGCAGTCAGCAGGCTTCATGAGGAAGGATTCTATGTGGTTGCCCGCATCACCTGCTTCAAGGATTCTTACTTTGTAAAGGATAATCCGGAGTGCGCCATCACGGAGATTGAAACAGGGGAGCCGTTCAAGCATAACAAAAGCTTCTGGCCTTCAGCCTTCAACCGCAGGGTTTGGGAATTCAATGTGGAACTGGCCAAGGAGGCAATACGCAAGTTCGGCTTCAACGAAATCAATTTCGACTACGTGCGATTCCCGGACAGGATGACCAAAATCGAAGACAGAATCGATTACCACAATTGCTACGGGGAAACCAAGGTTCAGGCCATCCAGCGCTTTGTGCAGTATGCCTGCGACGAGATTCACGAGCTGGGTGCCTATGTGTCAATAGATGTGTTCGGCGAATGCGCAAATCCGGGCTACACCACAGCCTACGGTCAGTATTGGCCTGCTCTTTCCAACATAGCGGACGTGATGTGCGGAATGCCATATCCTGACCATTTCCCTGACGGCTTTTACGGAATCAAGAAGCCGTGGAACCACCCTTATGAGATTCTTTCCGCCTGGGGACAGAGGGTTCAGGCACGCCAGAAGGCTACACCTACCCCAGCAAAGGTACGTACCTGGGTTCAGGCATACCACGTGATGCGTCACGTCGATCCTAACGGAATAGACTATAACGCGGAGAATATAGAAAAGGAAATACGCGGACTTTTCGATGCCGGTCTCACCGGTGGCTACACCACCTGGCTATCATCCTCCAACATCAACAAATACCGCGAACAAGCCCCTGCCTTCTGCATAGATTACTATGCAGAGACTATGCAGCAGTAGGCTTGTAGGATTATCCCAGGAAGGAAATGAGAACTCCGGCTGCGACTGCGGAGCCGATTACACCTGCAATGTTGGAAGACATGCAGTAATTCAGCACGTGGTTCTTCGGGTCGTATTTGGTGCTGATTCCGTTGCAGACGCGGCTTGCCATAGGCACTGCGGAAAGTCCGGTAGCACCGACCAGAGGGTTGATTTTCTTTTTGGCAAAGAGATTCCATATCTTGACCATAATGATGCCGCTGGCTATGCTCAGGGCGAAGGCCAGAAAACCTCCTGCGATGATTCCGAGGGTCTGAAGGTTAAGGAAAGACTCAGCCGTCATTGTAGCACCCACGCAAAGACCGAGGAACACGGTTGCTGTGTTCATAAGTCCATTGCTGATGGTCTGGAAGAGACGGGAAGTGTCTGCTCCGATTTCCTTGATGAGGTTGCCGAACATCAGCATTCCCACAAGGGAAACAGCGGTAGGAACGAAAATCGCAACTATAGTCGTAACGGCGATAGGGAAGACTATCTTCGCAACCCTCAGGTTCTTGATCTGCAGTTTGTCCGGATAGAGCCTGTCCTGCTCCTTCATATTGATGGTAAGTTCCTTCTTTGTGCAGAGCAGCTTCACAACCAGAGGTATGATCACAGGGACCAGGGCCATGTAGCTGTAAGCTGCAATCGCTATAGGTCCGAGCAGATGCGGAGCCAGCTTTATGGTGGTGAATATGGCAGTAGGGCCGTCGGCGCCACCGATAATTCCGAGGGAGCCCGCTTCCTGCGGAGTGAAGCCCAGCGCGAGGCTGCCAAGCAGCACTGCGAAGATGCCGAACTGGGCGGCAGCTCCGAAAATCGCGAGCTTGAGGTTGCGCAGCATTGGCCCGAAATCGGTCATCGCGCCCACTCCCATGAAGATGATAGGCGGCAGAAGGCCGGACTTGATAAGGGCGTAGTAGAGGTAGTTCATGATGCCGAACTCGTGCGCAATGTCATGGAGCGGCATCTTCCATATGTCCACCATAGTACCGTCCGCGAGCGGAACCAGTCCTTCGGCATTGGCCTGGATTACACCCATCTCCCCGCCGGGGAAGTTGGCTATCAGCACTCCGAAGCCGATGGGAATCAGCAGCAGAGGCTCATATTTCTTCACTATGCCCAGGTACAGCAGGCCGAAGGCAAGCAGGTACATCAGAAGGTAGGACGGGTCAGCGATCAGGTCGCTGAGCGCCGTCATATGGTACAGTCTGTCGAGTATTTCTCCCATAACTCTTAACTGTTACGTGCGATTTTGAGAATCACGTCATCCTCATCCACTGAATCTCCGTTCTTGCAGCAGATTTCAGTGATGGTTCCGTCAAAGTCGGCGCAGATGGCGTTGTAGGTCTTCATAGCCTCGATGTAGCAGAGGGTGTCGCCGCGCTTTACGCTGTCACCCACCTTTTTCGGGGTCTCGGAATTGCCGTTGGTGAGGAAGAACTTGCCGCTGATAGGGGCCGGCACATCCTCTCCTGCGCCTGTTGGGACAGTAGCAGCGGCTGAGGCAGCTGTGGCTGCAGGAGCCGCATCGCCATAGGCAAGCTCCAGCCTGTAGCTCTGTCCTCCAAGGCTGACGGTGATGGTTGAAGGCAGGGCCTCTCCCTTAGGGGCGTTCTTCTCGGCCTTGCGCTTTGCGAGGTCGGCTTCGAAATCCGCCTTTGCCTTTCCGCTCTTGTAGGCCTCGTACTGGGACGGGTGCATGGCGTACTCGAAGAGCTCTTCGTCATCCTCTCCGAGATCCCAGCCGTTTTCCTTCATCTTAGCCCTGAACTCGTCCAGGCAGTCAGGATAATTGGCCTGAGGGTCGGTGGTAAGGAACTCGCGTCCCTGAGACTTGGCAAGCTCCACGAGCTGCGCATCTACCGGCCCCGGGAGTTGTCCGGCTTTGCCGAGTATCATATCCCAAATGGTGTCAGCAATCATGGACCAGCGCTCCTTGCCCTTTTCCATCTGAATCACGTTCATCAGCGCAAGATTCTTCACATACTGCGAGAAAGGAGTCACGAGGCAAGGGTAGCCGACCTTAGGCCAGACGTAGGCCACTTCGTCGAAGAGCTTCACGAGAAGCTGGTCGGTGGTGAGAGGCTCCTTGCCGTTCTTCGCCTTCCATTTGTTGAGGCTGGCGAGATTGTCTTCGAGATCGGTCATGAGCGAGCCCATCATGCCTCCCGGCAGTCCCGGCTTCACGAGCAGGGAATTGTCAATTCGGTTCAGGGAAGGGCAGTAGTAGCCGAGGAAGTCGTCCATCATCTCCTGGATCATGGTGCGGGCCTCCATGTAGGCTTCCATATTGATATCCTTAACCTTGAAGCCGGCGTCCTTGAGCATTTCCTGAACCGCAATCACATCGGCGTGGCCTGTACCCCAGGAGAGAGGCGACATCGCCACATCGACATAGTCGCAACCGGCCTTGCAGACCTCGAGTATGGAGGCTACGGAGAAGCCGGGGCCTGAGTGCGAGTGATACTCGATTATGATATCCGGCTTGATGGCCTTGATTCCGGCAACTATCTTGCCCAGGGTCACAGGGCGTCCGATTCCCGCCATGTCCTTGAGGCAGATTTCGTCTGCTCCCGCTTCGATAAACTGCTTTGCCAGATTAACGTAGTACTCTACAGTATGGAGAGGCGAGTGGGTGATGCAAAGGGCCGCCTGGGCAATCATCCCGGCCTCCTTGGCATATCCGATGGAAGGAATAACGTTGCGCGGGTCGTTAAGTCCGCAGAAAATGCGGGTGATGTCCGTGCCCTGGGCCTTCTTGACTTTGTAGAACAGCTGACGCAGGTCCTTTGCGCAAGGGCTCATCCTAAGCCCGTTCAGGGCCCTGTCAAGCATATGTGTCTGGATTCCGGCCTCATGGAAAGGCTTGGTCCATTCCCTTACGGATTTGTTCGGGTTCTCTCCGTAGAGCAGGTTGACCTGCTCGAAGCCGCCGCCGTTGGTCTCGACGCGGTCGAAGCATCCCATTTTGATGATAACAGGTGCGATGCGCACCAGTTGGTCAACGCGCGGCTGGTATTTGCCGGCGCTCTGCCACATGTCCCTGAAGACAAGGCTGAATTTGATTTCTCTTCCCACTATCAGCTGATTTTTGTGATTTTTACAATATGTCCCTTGCCGCCTGTAAGCTGGGCGACAGCAGCGTCCAGAACCGGCCTGACCGCAGCCGTGTCATCGGCGGCAGGAGCGGCCTTTTCCGGCTTGCTCTCCTCAGGAGCTATTCTGTTGATGATTGTAATGAGCAGACGGCTTCCGAAAATGACAATCAGCAGTATCGCGAAAACCGTGACCATGCCGATTCCCATAAGCTCAAGTCCAATGCTTATTTTCTCCATAATTCGTTTTGTTTTTCAGCCCACTAATATAGTGAAAAATCGCGATTTATCCTACAAATGGAAGGGAGGCAAAACCCACCACCAGGCCCAGTGCGCAAGTAATCAGCTTCGCCTTCAGGAAGGCTCCGCGGTTCTCGGCAAGCAGCGGAAGCGGAGCATGGCCGTTCTGCGAGATGCAGCTTGCCAGCAGAACAGGAAGGGGTATGGTCCCGCTGGCGAACAGGGTCACGAAGACCAGATGCGGGCCGGACTGCGGAATCAGGCCTACCAGGGCGGCGATTACTATCATAAGGGCGGTGTTGCCGCTTATCCAGCTTTCTATGTCGACGTAATGCTGGAGCAGCCCCATTGCCAGCAGCACTCCAAAGGTCCAGGCGAAGATTTTCGGGATATGGGTAAGCAGCACATGATGCAGCACGTTTTCCTTCAGGAACTGCTTGAAACTGCGCTTGGGCTCGTCCTCCGCGGTTTCGAGGGCGTGGCAATGATCCCCTTCTTCGGCCTTGTGCCGGGAGATGAAATCCGCTATGATTCCGACTGCAAAACCAAGGACGAGCAGCCCCAGGATGATGGGAACTGTGGTCTTCGGGAAGAGGGAAAGCATGACCATGGTCTCATCTCCGAAGGTGGCTACCATCATTGCGAGCAGAGCTCCGAAGCTGAGCATGCCGTGATTGTACAGGGAACTCACCGCAAAGCCTCCCACGCAGCCCGGAACAGACCCCAGCAGGGCGGCAAGTCCGACCTGTGCGGGACCGCTCTTGTGAATTTTTTTGAAAATACGCCCCCGGGATTCGATGTTGAGGGCTTCGATGATTATCATCATCAGGGTTACATAGAGGGAAACCTCCACGGCCCCTTCAAGTGCTTCCGAAACTATATTCCAAATCATAAGTTAAAAGTTGAATCCGAAACTAAGATAAATGCCCGGCCCCTGTGTGAGGGTTGACCAGTGCAGTTCTGCGCTCATTGGACCCAGAATACTATGATATGAGGCGCGTACCCCGACACCGAGTATGTCCGTTTGAGTGTCGAAACTGTGACACCAGTTGCTCAGCAGGGAAAAGTACCATTGCCCGAAAGTCTTCCATCTGAGGTCTGTGCGGAATATGCCTGCCACATTGCCGACTTTCTCAATGCGGTTCAGCCCGATAAAAGGCATCTGCTGTTCAATGATCTGAGACTGCACTGCGCCTCCCACAAAATTGCAGTAGCGCCGGCTGATGCTGGCGTTGTCTCCGATTATTGCCCTTCCGTAGAACTGGGGGATGAAAGTCAGGTTTTCCCTGACCGGACAATAACATTCAATGCTGAGACTTGTACTGCCCCAGACAGCCTTGTTGTCAAATGCATTCCAACGTGCGTCCATATCCCATCTTGCACGCAATCCGCGGGTGGCGAACCAGGCATCGTCGAGGTTGTCATAGGTGGACCTTGAGAAGATTCCGAGGGCCTGACCATTGAGCATTTCGGCCGTTATGAGGGCTTCCTGGTCGCTTGAAGAGCGTATCAGGTCGTGGGTTTTGAATCCGTCCAGCCTCATCCCCGCTTCCCATTTGAAATTGCGGCTATGGTTATGTGAACCATATGCTTCCATCGCATAATCAGTGAATGTAACAAAAGTGTTTCGGCGTCCTTCTTCACCTACAGTGCTGCGCATACGGTTCGCGCGCAGCGACAGGTTGCTTGCAAAGAACTTCCTTTTGTCAAGAGTCCCTGTCATTTTTATTTTGCTGTTGCTTCCCAGTACTCCCTCTACCACAAAGCGGTCGCCGGAAATTTTGTTTTCATTAAATCCAACCCGGCAATAGAGCGAAGCGGCAGTCTGGGTGTCGAAACGGAAACTCAAGCCGATGTTGTGCGGCTCGGCCGGCGTGAAATCCAGAATCAGGGCATACAAGGTCTTTCCGTCAACGGTGTTTTCCTCGAGATTGTAGGTTATGGACTTGAAGGCTCCTGTGCCGTAGCATATGGATACAAGTCTGCGAATGTCCTCGCCGGTGACCTCCTTGGCCTTGTCAAGTCCGGATTCGTGGAGTATCCATTCGAAATCGCTCTCTGAAAGACCGTTCATCACGAGGTTGGAAAGCTCGATTTTCTCCGTGGAGAATGGGGTGAGATTCTTTGCTTTCGGCGCATGATAGCGGGTTTGCTTCGGGTAGCCCAGTTCGTCCAGCATACGGCGAAGTTCCAAAAATTCGGCCCTGTGCCTTGAAGCTTCCCTATACCCCCTTTCGATAAGGGTGTCAATGCTCTCGGCATCGAAACTCATTGAGGAATATCCCTCCACGTCAGGATGTATGAAGATGCGGCAGAGTTCGCGATTCTCGCCGGCCTTGTTCTGGGTAACAAGCACGGTCAGCATTTCCACCAGCTGGGGCAGGGCGTTAACCTCGTCCGCAGGCTTGTATTTGTTGCTTACGGTAACGCCTATCACTATGTCTGCGCCCATTTCCTTGCACACGTCAACGGGGAAGTTGTCCAACATTCCTCCGTCTATCAATACCTTGTCACCGATTCTGACAGGTGCGAACACTCCCGGAATTGCCATGGACGCACGCATGCACTGGGCGAGGACTCCGTGGCGGAAATTGACCTGCTCTCCCGTGACTATGTCGGTAGCTACGCAGGCAAAAGGCAAGGGCAGCTTATCAAAGTCCATTTCCCGGTTGTAGCCTACACAAAGGCTGTTGAACAGATTAAGGATATTGTTGCCGCTGATGAATCCGCCCGGAAGGGTATTCCGGATTTTGATGTTCTTCGCACTGTTGAAAGGGATCTCCGTCCATAGGGCAGTTGCCTTCCTTTTCATCTCGAAAGACATTGAGCTGCGGTCTATGTAGTCGCTTATATATTCATCCCAGTTGACAGAGCGTATTATCTGCTCCATTTCGTCAGGGGAGTAGCCCAGGGCGTACATTCCGCCTATGATGGCACCCATGCTGGTGCCGGCGACGCAGTCGATAGGGATTCCTACCTCCTCCATTACCTTCAGTACTCCGATGTGTGCCGCGCCCTTTGCTCCACCTCCGGAAAGGGTGAGACCTATTTTCGGGGTGTAATTGGCCGAAGCCGTAAGGCTGAAAGCAAGCAGGCCGGCAGCAAGTGTTAAAAATTTCCTCATTTTTTTCAACAGATACAAAGATAATCGTATCTTTGAAAAAAAATGTATCAAATATGGCAAACTTTGATTTGTGGTGGTCTTCTTTGACCATTGCCCAGAAGGAGAGAATAGCAACCAAGGCCAACAAGAGGCCTGTACATTATCCTGAGTGCACCTCATGGTGGAATTCCATTGACGAGGACCAGAAATGCAGGATTCACGATCACTGCGTGGATGCCCACGGATATTTTCTCAAAGATTGGGAAGACGGTACTCCGCTTACATAAAATGAAACAGGCTGCGACTCCCGTCGTGGCCTGTCCCGTAATAATCCTAACCAATATTAATCAATGAAAAACCATTTACACGCTTTTATTGCAATGACTGTGCCAAATACATAGTTTTGCTTAAATTTCCTCTAAAAATCAATTGGTCACATCTGTCTGAAGTTGGTGAGTGTGGC
>CAKMNE010000054.1 GCA_927798505.1 uncultured Bacteroidales bacterium | reverse complement strand
AGGCCGATTTTTCCTCCCTTGAGGTAAGGCTCCAGAAGGTCGATGACCTTGATTCCGGTGAAGAGAACCTCCTGCGAGGTCTTCAAATCCTCGAATTTAGGCGGCTCGCGGTGGATAGGGAGTTCACCCTCGCGCGAGAGCTGTCCCAGACCATCTATTGCATCGCCCGTGACATTCATCACGCGACCCCTGATCTGCGCGCCCGAAGGCATTGAGATGGCTGCCCCGCTGCACACCGCCTCCATTCCGCGGCTCAGCCCGTCGGTGGAGTCCATTGCAACGCAGCGCACTGTGTCTTCGCCTATGTGCTGCTGCACTTCTATAACGAGCCTGCCTCCGTCCTTGCGCGTAACTACGAGGGCTTCGTGAATCAGCGGAAGTGATTTGTCCTGCCCTTCCGGTAGCTCAAAGTGGACATCGATTACAGGGCCGACAATCTGTGAAATGCGTCCTGAAAGTTTCTCCGACATATCTTACTTTTTGATTAGCGGGTCGATTTTGGCATACGCGCGGGCGTCATTGAGTATGGTCACAAGATATATTGCCGCAAGTATGGCAATAATGATTATACCTGCGAGGTCAAAGGCTGTGAATACCATATTGTGCCCCAGTATGCTGGTATGAAGCCTGTAGTCGGTGATGGCCGGAACTGCAAGCATCAGGGTGTTTATGATGATTACTATCAGACGGAATTCGGTAGGTCCTAGCTTGGCATAGGTGAGCTTGAACTGCCCTCTGAGATGCGCGTTGATGGAAACGTTGATGGTCATCAGAAGGTACAGGATGTGGGCAATCAGCGCAAGCGGCAGATAAACCAGATTGGACAGACCGATTCCGAGGAATACGAGTCCTTCACAAATGCCGTCTATGGTATGGTCCAGATAATAACCGTAAATCTTTCTCTGACATTTCCTCACTCTCGCAAGAGTCCCGTCGAGGGAATCCCCGTACCAGTTGAGTATGATACCGAATGTACTCAGCCATAACCAGGCCAGGTTGTTGTCCGAAAGCCAGTAACCTGCTCCGGCAAGAGCGGCTCCAAGCACTCCCAGGAAGGTGAGGAAGTCCGAAGTAACCCACTTTGGCTGTCTTTCCGCCAACCACACCAGAACTTTCTTCTCAATTCCGTTGAGGAGCGATGTCTGTATTCGGTCGGCCTGCTTAATCTCTTCTGTCATTGCTATTGTGGAATTAGGTCCGTGCGTCTGCAAAGATAACAATTTTAATTTTGAAAAAAAGTTGTACCTTTGCGTTGCAAAAATTCAAAGCATGTCGTTTGCCGAAGAAAAAATCATTCAGGAAGGCTTGACCTTCGATGATGTCCTTCTGGTCCCGGCGTTTTCGGAGGTTCTTCCGAAGGAAGTGGACCTGAAAACCAAATTTTCCCGCAATATAACTCTCGACATACCGCTGGTGTCCGCCGCAATGGATACGGTAACTGAAGCGCCGATGGCCAAAGCTCTCGCAAGAGAAGGAGGTATCGGCGTTATTCATAAGAATATGTCCATTGAAGCCCAGGCCTCTCAGGTGGCCGAGGTCAAGGCCGAAGGCCTGAAGGTGGCTGCCGGAATAGGCATCACCTCCAATGCTCTCGAAAGGGTCGAGGCCCTGGTGGCGGCTGGTGTGGATGCCGTGGTTCTGGACTGTGCGCACGGGCACTCCCTCAATGTGGGCACCCTGCTGCGCAAGGTAAAGGATGCCTGGAAGGACTTGGATGTGGTGGTTGGCAACATAGCTACCGCCGATGCGGCGCGCTACCTGATCGAAGGCGGAGCCGATGCCGTCAAGGTGGGGATAGGCCCGGGTTCAATATGCACCACCAGAATTGTTGCCGGAGTGGGAGTGCCCCAGCTTACGGCAATCTATGAGTGCTCGCGGGTTGCGGCCGAAGCCGGTGTGCCGGTGATAGGCGACGGAGGGCTCAGGTACTCCGGAGATGTGGTCAAGGCCCTTGCCGCCGGCGCTGATTGCGTGATGTGCGGCTCAATGTTTGCCGGCACGGACGAGGCTCCCGGAGTGTGCATCAGCGCCGGCGGCAAGAAATACAAGGCTTACCGCGGAATGGGCTCCATAGATGCAATGTTTGCCGGATCTTCCGACAGATATTTCCAGGGCGAGGTTAAGGACGAAAAGAAACTCGTTCCCGAGGGAATCGTGGGCCGCGTGGCCTACAAGGGACCTGTGGGAGCAATAGTCTATCAGATGCTGGGCGGCCTGCGTTCGGGAATGGGTTACTGCGGTGCCCGCGACATAAGCTCTCTCAAGCAGGCGCGCTTCGTGCGCATCACGGCCTCCGGAATGGCGGAGAGCCACCCTCACGACATCACTATAACGAAAGAAGCACCAAACTACAGATGACAGAGAAGATTCTGATACTGGATTTCGGATCCCAATACACCCAGCTGATTGCACGGCGAGTGCGCGAAATAGGTGTTTACAGCGAGATTCATCCTTTCAACAGAATACCTGCCCCCGATGAGTCCGTGCGCGGAGTCATCCTTTCCGGCAGTCCCGCTTCCGTAAGGGATGCCGACGCCCCCCAGCCCGAGCTCGGCGCAATACGCGGCAAACTTCCTATTCTCGGGATATGCTACGGAGCGCAGTGGCTTGCGCAAAGCGGAGGCGGCAGCGTGGAGAAGTCGGATACCCGCGAATACGGCAGAGCAATATTTTCCGTAAGGGAAGATGATCCGCTGACCTGCGGACTCCCGGAGCAGTCCGTAGTCTGGATGAGCCACGGAGATACCATTACCCGCCTTCCTGCGGGCGCAAGGGTTATAGGCTCCACGGATTCGGTTCATAATGCGGCTTACCGCTTCGTGGATGAGCCTACCTGGGCCATACAGTTCCACCCGGAAGTGCATCACAGCGAATGCGGAACCGCGCTTCTGCGCAACTTCGTGCTCGGCATCTGCGGCTGCAGGGGCGACTGGACTGCAGAGAGTTTCGTCGAATCTACAGTCGCTCAGCTTCGCTCCCGGCTCGGGGACGACAAAGTCATACTCGGCCTTTCCGGCGGCGTGGATTCCAGCGTGGCTGCCCTGCTGCTGCACAGGGCCATAGGCAGCCGCCTGCACTGCATCTTCGTGGACAGCGGCCTGCTTCGCAAGGGCGAATACGGCGAGGTGCTCTCTTCTTACGAGGGTATGGGGCTGAATGTCATTGCGGTGGATGCTCACGAGCGTTTCTTTGCAGACCTGGCGGGCGTGACCGATCCTGAGAGCAAGCGCAAAAGGGTGGGCAAGGCCTTCGTGGACGTATTCGACAGCGAGGCGCGAAAGCTCAGCGATGTGCGCTGGCTTGCACAGGGAACCATATATCCCGATGTAATAGAATCCTCCTGCGTAGGAGGGCCATCGGCCACCATCAAGAGCCACCACAACGTGGGAGGCCTGCCCAAGGAGATGAACCTGAAGGTGGTGGAGCCTCTCCGGCTGCTCTTCAAGGACGAGGTCCGAAAGGTCGGCGCGGCACTCGGGCTGGATCCGAAAATTCTCGGGCGCCATCCTTTCCCGGGACCGGGGCTGAGCATACGCGTGCTCGGTGAGGTGACACCGGAAAAGGTAGCTATAGCCCAGGAGGCGGATGCGATTTTCATAGGCAAGCTCCGCGAATGGGGCCTGTATGACAAGATATGGCAGGCGGGCACCATCCTGCTTCCCGTGCAAAGCGTGGGAGTGATGGGTGATGAACGCACCTACGAGCGCACGGCAGCTCTGAGAGCCGTGACATCAGTGGACGGAATGACAGCGGACTGGGCCCGTCTTCCTTATGATTTCCTTGCCGAAGTATCCAACGAAATCATACGCAAGGTCAAAGGAATCAACAGGGTTGTCTATGACATCTGTTCCAAACCACCTGCAACTATCGAGTGGGAATAACTCATTTTCAATAAACAAGTTAGTATGTCAAACCTTCAGAACCAGCCAGTCTATGACGCGCGCACTCTCGGTGCAGGCAAGATGACCCTTCTGGGAGTCCAGCACCTGTTTGCGATGTTCGGAGCGACAGTCCTTGTGCCAGTCATCACAGGTCTGTCAGTGTCAGCCACCCTGCTTTTCGCCGGGCTTGGTACCCTTATCTTCCATCTTTGCACAAAGATGAAGGTTCCGGCCTTCCTCGGTAGTTCCTTCGCCTTCCTCGGCGGTTATGCCACCGTTACCCAGATGGGTATGGCAAATGGTATGACACTCACGCAGGCCCTGCCTTATGCCTGCATAGGTGTGTTCTTTGCTGGTCTGATGTACTTTGTCGTGGCAGCGCTCTTCAAGATTTTCGGTCCTGCCCGCGTGATGAAGTTCTTCCCGCCGGTAGTGACAGGCCCGATTATCATCGCAATCGGACTCTGCCTTTCAGGAAGCGCCATCCAGAACTGCAGCAGCAACTGGTGGATTGCTCTGGTTGCCATACTGATTATCGTGGTATGCAATATCTGGGGCAAGGGAATGGTCAAGATTGTGCCTATCCTGCTGGGAGTGCTCGGCTCCTACATCGCAGCGGCCTGCTTCGGCCTGGTGGACTGGACTTCTGTTGGGGATGCAGCCTGGGTCGGACTTCCATTCCGTATGGAGGACACCGCTTTTTCTGTGTTCAAGAACCCTGACTGGGGACTTGTCGTTGCCGCTATCATCGCTATTCTTCCTATTTCCCTCGCAACTATGATGGAGCATATAGGAGATATGTGCGCAATCAGCTCAACCACAGGCATCAACTACCTTGAGGATCCGGGGCTGCACCGCACCCTGCTCGGAGACGGTCTCGCAACCTCCCTCGCTTCCCTTTTCGGAGCTCCTGCCAACACTACATACGGAGAGAACACCGGAGTGCTCAACATTACCAAGGTCTATGACCCTAAGGTTATCCGTATTGCAGCCGTATTTGCAATAGTGCTTTCATTCTGCCCGAAGTTCTCCGCCATCATCGGAGCTATGCCGGCTTCCACCATAGGAGGTGTGAGCCTTATCCTCTACGGTATGATTTCGGCTGTTGGCGTACGCAACATAGTTGAGAATCAGGTGGATTTCACCAAGTCCCGCAACCTTATAGTGGCAGCCCTCATTCTGGTGCTCGCAATCGGCATCAAGTACGGTGCGGGCGATGCCATCAACATCGGGTTCACCAGCCTCAGCGGCCTTGCAGTGGCAGCCCTTGTGGGAGTAATAATGAATGCCGTGCTCCCCGGCAAGGATTACGAATTCGGTAAAAAATAGCAATCCCTTATTTATAACCAGCCCGAAGCCTACGTGCTTCGGGCATCAAAATCATTTCCTAATTTTATGAAAAAGTCATTCTTTTTCGCGGCTGCTGCGGCAGCTCTCGCGCTGAGCCAGACGGCCGGTGCCCAGACCAACATCCAGACCTTCTACGACTTCGGACGCGGTTACGCTACAACCACGCTCGAAATGTTCAAAGGAGACAGCTGGGGCAACACTTTCTTCTTCGTTGACCACTACTACGCAACCGCAGACCAGCGTGCTGACCAGGGCTGCGCAAGTGCAATCAACGGAAGCTACTTCGAGATTGAGCGCAACATCAATTTCTGGCAGGACAGTGCTCTGGGAGCTCTGAGCGCAATGGTCGAGTACGATGGTTCCACCTGGGGTGCAGGCATTTTCTGCGTGGGTGCAAGCTATTTCCTCCATTCTGACGATTTCAAGAATACCTATACTCTCGCCCTTCTCTACGACCAGCATATCGGCTACGGCAGCGCAAATGTCCCTGTCAAGTTCTCCGGTGTGTGGGGAATGCAGGACCTGCTGGGAGTGAAAGGTCTTCGCTTCAACGGGTTCATCGATATCTGGGGCAACAACCAGACTTGTGTTGTAAACCCTGATCCTCTCAACTACGAAGCTCACGACACCAAGTTCTCCATCCTTACCGAGCCACAGCTCTGGTACAATGTCGGACAGCACTTCGGCTGCGAGAACCTGCACATCGGCGGCGAGGTCGAGCTTTCATTCAACTTTGCCGGACATTACGGATTTATGTGCAACCCTTGCCTGGGTGCAAAGTGGATTTTCTAAAAGCTGATCCGCAATGAACAAGTTCCTTTCCAAGGCCTTCGGATTCAATCCGGAGGTTCACAAGCTGCGTACTGAAATAGTAGCAGGCATCACCACTTTCCTGACGATGGCATATATCCTTGCCGTCAACCCTTCCATTTTCGCAGCCCTTCCGGGAATGCCCAACGGAGCTGTCTTTACAGCCACCGCACTTGCTTCCCTGGTCGCTACTCTTGTGATGGCATTCTATGCCAAAAAGCCTTTTGCCCTTGCTCCGGGCATGGGTCTGAACGCCTTCTTCGTGTTTACCGTATGTCTGACTATGGGCTACAGCTGGCAGTTCGCACTCACAGCTGTGCTGCTTGAGGGTATCATATTTATTATCCTGACCGTGACCAAGGTGCGCACCTGGCTTATCAATGCCATCCCGTACAGCATCAAGCAGGCAATAGGCGCCGGTATAGGCCTCTTTATTGCCTTCATCGGTCTGCAGAATGCGGGAATCATCGTGGACAACGGAGCCACCCTCGTTTCTCTCGGAAAGATTACCGAGGGAACAGCCCTGCTTGCTGTGATAGGATTGGTGATTACCAGCGCACTTCTCGTGCTGAAGGTGAAGGGAGGAATACTCATCGGCATTCTCGCCACCACTGTAATCGGTCTGTTTGTCAAGGATCCTGCAACGGGAGTTGCCATTACCCATTTCAACGGAGTGCTTTCTACCCCTCCGAGCATCAAGCCTATCTTCTGCCAGTTCGACTTTAGCCAGGTCTTCTCTCTTGACATGCTCGCAGTGGTGTTCACCTTCCTGTTCATCGATATGTTCGATACTATGGGAACTGTAATCGGAGTATCCCACAAGACCGGGGACGTGGACGAGAATGGCAATATCCCTAATGTGGAGAAGGTGTTCCTCGCCGATGCTATCGGAACCGTTGCCGGTGCCTGCTTCGGCACCTCCACCACGACTACCTATGTCGAGAGTTCCTCAGGTGTGGCAGCAGGTGGAAGGACAGGTCTGACTGCTTTCACTGTGGCAATATGCTTTGTTTTGGCACTGTTCTTCTCACCTCTTTTCCTTGCGATTCCGAGTGCAGCTACCGCTCCGGCTCTGATTCTGGTGGGTGTGATGATGATGGCCCCGGTGAAGAATCTCGATTGGACCGACTTCACAGAAAGCATCCCGGCATTCATCACTATGCTTATGATGCCGGTTGCCTACTCCATCTCCGACGGCATCCTGCTCGGTGTGATTGCCTATGTGCTGGTCAACGCCTGCTCAGGCAAGTTCAAGAAGATTTCCCCGGCAATGTGGGTTCTCGCCGTACTCTTCATCCTGAAGTATATCTTCATCTAGTCAGCATTAAGCTCAAACAAAGAGGGTGGCCTGAACGGTCACCCTCTTTTGATTGAGACTATGTGTACTATAGCGCGCGGTAGCGCTTGCCGTAGTCAAGCTGCTGCTTGAGGAAGTCGTCGCAATACTCTATTCTGTAATCTACAACCTTGCCGCCGCGCTTTACCGGAACGATTTCCGGGTTGATGAAACCTCCGTAAGGCTTCAGTTCGAGGGCTGCGTAGCGCTCCAGGACTTCCTTGTGGAGCACAGGGTCGATATTGACCGCATAGGTCTCCACCAGAGCCTTGCCCGCCTCGTAGTCACCTTCGCTCTTGATGCGCTGGATTTCGGCAAGCAGTTCGCCGAAAAGGCCGCGGAGCTTCTCATAATCATTGACTACAAAATAGGTCTTTCCGTCCCTTACCTTTTTCTCGATGACATTGTCGGCAGCACCCTTCTCATAGCACCACTGGGCTATCAGCTGGCGGTTCTGCATATGGGCCTCGGTATTAGGACGGCCGAGCTCCACGCGGTTGAACTGCACGAAGATGCCGTTGCGGATGTAGGAACTGTACTGAGCCTTGTAAGCCTCAAGGTCAGGCATGATTCCGAGCTCGACAAGCTTCGGGTCTGCGCAGTAATACAGGCCGAAAAGGTCTGCACGGGCCTCCTCAAGAGTAGAAGAATACTCACCCATAGCGGTGCTGCTCACACCCGGAAGCAGCTGGCCGGAGCCGTGGCCCAGGCACTCGTGCAGGTCGGTATGGACTTCGTTCGAATATGCACCGTACTTCTTCTCCAGTTCCTTCTCCTCCTCGGAGTATGCAAACTCGTCGAGCAGATTGCGCGGAGATTCCTGAGCAGCATAGGTATAGGCGTGGGTGATATTGGAAATTGTCACGCTCTTGCTGCCGTACTCCTTGCGGATCCAGTCCGCATTGGGGAGATTGATTCCGATAGGGGTTGAAGGATAGGCATCTCCCATAAGGCAGACAGCGTCAATCACCTTGGCTGATACGCCCTTCACCTCAGGTTTGCGGAAACGCGGGTCAACCGGAGAATGGTCCTCGAACCACTGGGCATTGGAAGACAGGGCTACAGTCCTTTCTGAAGCCTCCACATCCTTGATGTTGACGTGACCTTCCCACGCGCCCTTGCGCCCGAGCGGATCGTTGTAGTCCTCAATGAATCCGTTGATATAGTCTATGGTGCCTTCGGTATCCTTTACCCATTCGATGTTGTACTCATCCCATTTGCGCAGGTCCCCGGTCCTGTAGTATTCCACCAGCAGGCCGAGAGCCTTCTTCTGGCTTTCGCTTTCAGCCACCTCAGCTGCGGCTTCGAGATGCTCTATGATATGGGAAATGGCTGCATCATAGATGCCTCCGAGTTTCCAGGGCAGTTCAATCACCTTGCCTTCGGCATTCTTCACCACCTTGGTGTTGAGTCCGTAGGATACCGGATGAGGGTCTCCCTT
>CAKMNE010000053.1 GCA_927798505.1 uncultured Bacteroidales bacterium | reverse complement strand
TTGAATTCGTGAACTTCGGCATCGAATCCGTTACCTGCGAAATCAACCCTGTCTCCGCATCCGTTTCCCAGGAAATTCCGATTGACATCCCTGCCATTACCCTTCCGGAGCAGGTAAAATCCGTATCCGATATTTCCTTTACTGAGGCATCACAGCTGAATCTTACGATTTCAGCCGCCAATCTCGCGGCCACAGGTCTTGATGCAACTATAGATAATCTCACAGTCAAGTTCCCTGCGAATCTTCAGATCAGCGGAGACGGAGTCAGCGGCAACACTCTGACAATCACCGGCTCAGACATCTCAAGCGGTGTTAACAAGACAGTGAAAATCAGCAAGTTGAATCTTCCTGCACCAGTAAACGGAAGTATCAGCTGGTCTGACAAGATTCAACTTGACGCGTCAATGAGCATTGACGGAACAGTCAACACCGCCCTTCTGCCAAAGACTGAGGCTGATGATGTTGTAATCAATGCCGAGGTCGTTGCAAATCTTGCACTCTCAGACTTCAATGCCGTAATCAACCCTGTTTCTCAGGAAGTAAAGATAGATGAAACCGAAATCAAAATAGAACTCCCGGAGGGAGTCGGTGATTTCGGAACCATCTCCATTGTTCCTGAAGGAAATCCTGCCCTGGATCTTGTCCTGGTAATCCCTGACCTTGGAGGACTTGCAGTCGATGCCGGCAATGGCATCAAGGTAGTGCTTCCTGACATCGTGAAATTCGCATCTGTCCCTGCGGCTTTGAATTATGACGAAGCCACTCATTCCATCACCATCAAAGACATAAGCACAGCGTCTTACTCTCTTCCTATAGAAAAACTCGTTGTGACGCCTGCTAAGGTGGACGGAAAGTATGTGGTTTCCACCAAGTATTCAGTTGATGGCGTTGTCTCAGTTCCTGAGAGCACCGTGGGTAAGGCTACTGTCTCCGCCCTTTCAGGTGCAGACATCGTGTTCAAGGCTTCAATTCCTGAACTCAAGGCCAAGTCAATTTCCATTGACGAGCTCTCCTGTGCCATTGACCAGAAGCTCAAGTTCAGCATTATGGAAGCTGAGGCTATCCCTGAGATGCTGGTTGGAGTTTCAGAAGTTAAACTCACCGACGTAAAGGCCGACCTCGATCTTGCTATCGCCGGTCTTCCTGACATTGGAAACGGCAAATTCAGGGTTGATGTTTTGGCACAGCTTCCGGAATTCATTACCCCGTCCACAGTCGAACTCAAGGGCGAAATCGGACAGGAAGGCACTTTCTCAAAGCAGATTGCCATCGAGGGCTTCAACCTTTCTTCAATAGATTTCCAGAAACTCAGGGCTGAGGGTACTGCCCTTACCGATTCAATCATCGTAAGCGGAAAGGTCTATGCGGAAAATCCTTCCATTGACCTGAATACCTTGACTGGCACCATCACGGGAACCCTCAAGGCAAGAATTGCCGATTCCGAGAATAAGATTGGAGTCAAGAGCCTGAGGGCCAGTGTGGATTATCAGCTTGATACCACTATGACGTTCGACTTCAAGCTCGGCGACGTTCTTGCAGGCACAGTGTTCGACCTGCCTGATGTCAGTCTCAATGCAGACATAGTTTCCAACCTTGCCGTTCCTGTCAATGCAAAGGCCATTGTGAACGAAGGTCTGTATGACCTCTCTCTCAACTTCCCTTACAGCAACTCTCCTTCCGACACACTTACCGCTGAGAACAATTTCACCATCGATCTCGACCCTGTACTCAACAGCGATACGCATTCCCTCAATGTCAATCTGAATCTGAATCTTGACAAGAACCGTGAGTGCTACATAGAGACTGCGGCAGACTACACCCTCGGCATCAACTACGGCATTACCTGCGATGTGATGCTCGGTGAGAATTTCGAGTTCAACTATTCCGACACTCTCGCTCTCGGAGATGCAGGCAAGACGCTCGAGCAGGTTCTCAGCTATGCTGATGCAGGCATCAAAGCCGAGGTGGACAACGCTCTTCCGCTTTCAGTCAGCATCACTGCTGAACTCCTTGCATTTGACGGAGAGCAGTACAGAGTCGTAGCTGTCGAGCCTGTCAGCTCAGAAGTACTCAAGGCAAAGAGCAAGTCACAGCTTGAACTTATGTTCAAAGCCAAAGAAGGTGCTGACCTTAGCGGCATCAGCCATATCAGGTTCTCAGCCAAGGTAACTTCGAGCGGAGAAAAACTCCAGGAGTCTGACTACATCATGCTCAACAACATTTCACTAGTCGTTCCTGAGGGAGTGACCATCAATTTTGACAACCTTAAGTAATCATGAAAAAGATAAACATTCTTGCAGCAATGCTGGCTGCGGCATTCTGCACCTCCGCCTTTGCTCAGACGCAAAGCGGCTACTTCCTTGACAACTATGTCTATGGATATAGGCTCAACCCTGCAATCATGTCCGAGAAGGCATTCTTCGGACTCGGTGTCGGCAACATTGACCTTACCGGAAAGAGCAATCTCGGACTCTCCGATCTCCTCTACAAGAACCCTTCCGGCGACGGATTGGTTACCGGTCTGAACAAGAGCATCTCAGCTGAGGAGTTCCTGGCAAATATCAAGGATGCCAACAATCTCGGTCTCAACGGAGGTGTCAACCTCATCTCTTTCGGTGCACGCAAGGAGCACAAGATGAGCACCTTTGAAATCAATGTAAGGGCCAACTCCGCGGCTTATCTGCCAGGAGATGCATTCAAGTTCCTCAAATGCGGTACTGAGAATGGTGGAAGCTATGACCTCTCATCTCTGAATGCCAACATGAATGCCTACCTCGAGATTGCACTCGGACGGGCTTATGAGAACCAGAAGAGCAATTTCACCTTCGGTTTCCGCGCAAAGTTCCTGCTTGGTCTTGCAGCCGCTGACATCGCAGCCACAAAGGCCAACCTCACCATCAATGAAACACAGGCTTCCGCAGACGTTCTTGCAAGCGGAAAACTCGCCTGTAGCCTCGGTTCATTCGCAACTGACCCGGATGGCAACTTGACTGTCAACTTCAACCAGGATCCTGCCGCTTTCCGTCCTGCAGGCTACGGTGGAGCTGTTGACCTCGGTATCAGATGGAAGCCGTTCAAGCTTCTTTCCATCACCGCAGGCATCTCCGACCTCGGTTGCATGTACTGGAAGTACAATTCCCTTGCACAGGCACAGGGTTCATACGAGTTCAACGGACTTGAGGAAGTCGGCCCTGACACCGACGTCAATGCAGAGCTTGACCAGATGCAGAAGGAGCTCTTAAGCGTGTTCAATCTCTCTCCTGTTGCAGGCAGCGAGAGCAGCTTCGCAATGCTTCCTTTTACAGCCAATGCAGGCGCACGCCTCAGGCTCCCTATCCTGAGCTTCATCTCAGTCGGTGGGCTTGCTACCTATCACTACGATCCGCTCGCTCCTTGGTATGATTGCCGTGCAGGTGTAACCCTTACCCCATTCAGCTGGCTCAGCGTTTCAGCCAACACCGGAAAGACCAGCTACGGAGATGTTTGCGGTGCAGCTTTGAGCTTCTCCCTCCTCTTCCTGAACCTCTTCGTTTCAGCTGACGCTTACCAGGGACCTCTCGGAGTATATGCTATCGACGGAGTCGATATCCCTTACTTCGGCGGCGTTCCATATCCTGTTGATTCATTCAACTACAAGGTCAACGTAGGTCTCACTATGCAGCTCGGAAAGCGCTACAAAGTGCGCTAACAAGCAATCAACCATTAAAAAAGGTGGCCGTTTGGTCACCTTTTTTCGTTACCTGCGGTGCAGAAGCGAGCTGTCGCCGTAGGATAGGAAGCGGTAGCCGTGCGAAAGGGCGTGGTCGTAGATGCTTCTCCAATCCCCGCCGACAAAGGCGCTTACAAGCAGAATCAGAGTGCTTTCAGGCTGATGGAAATTGGTTACCAGCAAGTCCACCAGACGGAACTTGAACCCGGGAACTATAATGATGCGGGTCCCGACGCTCAGCTCCTGCCGTGAACCATCCTCCAGCCAATCCACAATGGCCTGCAGGGCCTGCTCGGTGCTGTATGGATAGTCGCGAGTATATGGATCCCACTGCCCGACATCTGCCGGACAGCCTTTCTCAATGCAGCTCACGCCCACATAGTACAGGGATTCCAAAGTCCTTACAGAGGTCGTACCGACGGCCACAAGGGGTCTGCGACCCGAGAGCAGATTCTTCAGGAAGGAAAGGCTGACGACAAATGGTTCGCGGTGCATGGGGTGATCCGATACACTTTCCGATTTCACGGGAAGGAAAGTGCCGGCGCCGACGTGCAGGCATACATTCTCTATGTCAATGCCCTTGCCGGCGATTCTGCGCATCACGTCTTCAGTGAAGTGCAGGCCTGCCGTCGGCGCCGCAACGGAGCCTCTGATATGGGCATAAAGGGTCTGGTAGCGCTCCAGGTCGATAGCCTCGGTTTCGCGGTTCAGATAGGGCGGAATAGGCACCTGTCCGCACAATTCCAGCACACGGGAGAAGGCAGCGCCGCCTTTCCAGCGGAACTCCACCGTGCCGGTCTGCCCCTCACGACAGAGCAGGGCAGCCGTCAGTTCCATAGACTGCAATTCGGCGATATGTGCACCTTCAGCGCCCTCAGGAATCTCGTAGGAGAGCAAATCATCCTTCCATCTCTTGGAATTGCCGATTACGCACTGCCACTGACAGGACTCGGTAGAGGCAAATGCTGTGTTGTATTCTACAGGCAGCACAGGCTGGAGGCAGAATATTTCAATATGGGCACCGCTCTGACGACGGAAATGCAGACGGGCGGGCACAACCTTGGTGTCATTGAACACCATAATGGCATTATCGGGAAGAAAAGAAGGGAGATTCCTGAAAACCGAATCCTCAATAGAGCCGTTGTTATAGACAAGCAACTTAGAAGAATCGCGTTCAGGAAGGGGATATTTTGCAATTCGCTCGTCCGGAAGCGGGTAGTTATAATCTTTTATTTGGATATCAGGAATCATATTTATAAGCTTTACAAATCAGGGCACAAAGATAGCAATAATATGGCAAAGACATTCTTTGAGTTATTCCAGATTAAACACAGCCCTCAAATTTTACAACTCCGAACAATTCACAACTTTGAATTTAACTTTTGTAATCTTCACAAATCGCCATCGCGGCCTTTCGAAAAAGTTTCACTTACGGATATAATTATTTCTTTTGAACCCCGATTTAATTAGTTAACTTGGCGAAAACCAAGGATTTACAGAGTTTATATGAAATAAGGATATAGCCTGATTGCCGCCACTTCCCCACTTTCGCCTTGAAACTCGGCTTAAAAGAGCCAAATTTCAAAGCTTAATTCTCCGAAACCCAACACTTTAATAATATTCAACTAAATAAACTGAACAGCTTGATTTTTCGCATAAAAATAGACAACTTCCCTGCCATTGTTGATATTGCTCTTTGAACTATGAAATTCAATTCTTACATTTGTAAGCAAAGAAATCCTGAAAATGAACACCAGACTCGAACAGTTTTTGGCAGCTGAAAACATTACGCAATCACAATTCGCCGACACTTTGGGTGTCGCGGGCAGCAGCATTTCACATTTGCTGGGCGGCCGCAACAAGCCCAGCTACGACTTTATCGAGAGTCTCGCCCGCTGCTACCCCGACCTGAACCTCGAATGGCTGATTACAGGTCGTGGCTCTATGTATAAAAAGGCTCAAAACAGCCAGAATTTCGCTGAGGGAACGCTTTTCGGGCCGGAAAACGAAGTACAAAATAAAAGCACAACTTTAAATAAAAAAGCGCAATCTCCTAAGGGACAGCGCTCTATATCAAAAGTAGTAGTATTTTACACCGATGGTACCTTTGAAGAACTAAGCCGAGAAGGCTAATCTTCGAGGATATACCTTCTCAGCAAATCCAGGGCAGAGGCAGAGAATCTCTCGATATTGCGCTGCCTGTCATTGTGATACTGGCGTTTTGCCGTGATTGTGCCGTGAGGTCCGCTCACTCCTATCCATACAGTTCCTTCCGGATTGTTTGCATCTCCGCCCGGGCCGGCAAGACCGGTGGTGGATACACTGTAGGTGCTTCCCGTGAGCTTTCTCACTCCCTCCGCCATCGCTGCGGCAACTTCGGAGCTGACAACTCCCCTGTCCACTATGAGCTGGGGATCCACTCCCAGAACCTTTTCCTTGACTGAAATTGCATAAGAGCATACTCCGCCAAGGTAATACTCAGAAGCCCCGGGAACGCAGGTCAGAAGATGTGAAATCATACCGCCCGTACAGGATTCTGCCGCACTGACAGTCTTTCCGCTCCCTCTCAGCAGGCGTCCTATGGTATTCTCCAGGGTATCGTCTGATTCGGAATAGATGTAATCCCCGATAATTTCCTTCAGGGCTGCAAGCTGCTTGTCAGCGCGCATCGCGCTCTGCTCTCCTCCCTTGACGCTGAGGCGCAGACGCACCCCTGTAAGGGTATTTGGCAGATAAGCCAGGTGCATATCCGAAGGCAAAGCATCTTCCCAAGGCGCAATCAGCTTGGAAAGGGCGGATTCCGCCATTCCGTAGGTCATTATCGTACGATGTACTATGCAGCCCGCAGCATAGCGGGACTTGATGTCCGCAAGCACATCCGGAAGGGCATTCATTGTCTCGTGCGGCACTCCCGGCATGGAATACAGGGACTTCCCTTCTTCGGTATGGAAGGCCATGATGGCAGCAGTGCCGTAATGGTTGAGTATGGGCTGGCAGCAGGCGGGAACCTTGGCCTGGTCCACATTGATGTCCAGCACGTCCAAGCCGCGGGAATGGAGTATTTCCTTTATTATTTCCAATTGGGCATCCACCATCTTCCACTGCGTGCAGCCGAACAGTTCGGCAAGCGCTGGCTTGGTGATATCGTCTTTGGTAGGACCGAGTCCTCCGGTAACAATCACGATGTCATTGCGTTGCATCTCAGAGCGCAAGGATTCAACAATCTCTTTGTGATTGTCGGAAATGCTCAGCATACGGGTGACCTCTATTCCCAGTTCACCCAGACGCCTGGAAATCATAGAGGAGTTTGTGTCCACAATCTGGCCGATGAGAATTTCATCGCCGATAGTACAGATTGAAGCTTTGATCATATCAGTTGCGTTTTGTCAGAGCAGGCTTCCCCACTCGTCAGTCTTGGCATCCAAATCGCGCTTGCGCTCAAGGTACTCACGCGTCAATTCCATAATATCGCAGTCAGCCGGAGGATTGGAAAGCAATTCTTCAATTTCCTTCATCCTCTTCTCCAGCTTCTCGATTTCAGTCTCAAGATACTTGATTCTGTCCCTCTTTTTCTTTTCCTGACGGGAAAGTTCCTTCTGCTGCTCATAGCTCAGCGCAGGCTTCTTTCCCTCCGGCTTTGATGCAGGCTTTGCCTCAGCCTTGGTCTGGAGTGGTGCAGAAGTTTTGCGGTCAAGTTCCTGAAGGCTATCAATTTTGCGTTTCTGCAGGAACTCCTGGACTGTTTCCAGATGCTCCTTCACAACTCCGCTGTCGAACTCGTAGAACTTGGTCACAAGACCGTCGAGAAAATCACGGTCGTGGGAAACGATCAGCAGAGTTCCGTCGTATTCCTGCAGAGCCTGCTTGAGTATGTCCTTGGACTTGATGTCCATATGGTTGGTAGGCTCATCGAGGGCCAGCAGGTTATGATTCTGAAGCATCAGCTTGGCCATTCCGAGCCGAGCCCTTTCGCCACCGCTGAGCACCGACACCTTCTTGTCAATGTCCTCTCCGCGGAATAGGAACTGGGCCAGCAGGTCCCTGACCTTTGTCCTTATGTCCCCCACGGCAATCCTGTCTAAGGTTTCGAACACGGTAATGGACTTGTCCAGGACATCTTCCTGATTCTGGGCAAAATAGCCTATGCTGACATTATGCCCTATGCGCGAAGTTCCGCTGATAGGCTCCAACTCCCCCATCACCACGCGCATAAGCGTGGTCTTGCCCTCTCCATTGCGTCCCACCAGGGCCACTTTCTCTCCCCTTTTGATTTCTATGTCCGCATTGCGGAAAACCACCTTCTGGGGATAGCCCACCGTCAGGTCTGTCGCCTTGTAAACCACATCGCCGGAGCGCGGAGCCGGAGGGAACTTGACGTTCAGGGTAGCATTGTCCGTCTCATCTATTTCAATCCGTTCGATTTTCTCGAGCGCCTTGATTCTGGACTGAACCTGATTGGACTTGGTTGCCTTGTAACGGAAGCGCTCTATGAAATCTTCCGTCTTCTCTATCATCTTCTGCTGGTTCGCATAGGCGGCACTCTGCTGCTGCATGCGCTCGGCCCTCAGCTCAAGGTATTTGGAATATGGTACCTTGTAGTCCTGTATATGCCCCAGCACCACTTCCACCGTGCGGTTGGTCACCCTGTCGAGGAACTTCCTATCGTGGGAAACAAGCATAAGCGAGCCCTTGCGGGACGCAAGATAGTCTTCCAGCCACTCTATGGATTCTATGTCCAGATGGTTGGTAGGCTCGTCAAGCAGAAGCAGGTCCGGACGCCTGAGCAGAATCTTTGCCAATTCGATTCGCATGTTCCAGCCCTGGGAGAAGGTCTCGGTAAGACGCCCCAGTTCATCGTCCCTGAACCCCAATCCGAGCAGAGTCCTTCTTGCCTGGACTTCGGGCGGTTCGCTGTGCGCTGTAGCCAGACTGTCATTGAGGTCTGCCAGACGCTCTGCGAGCTCGAGGTAGGACTCAGACTCATAGTCAGTCCTTTCCCCGAGCTCGCGTGTGATTGCTTCGATTTCGGCTTCCTGCTCCTGCTCGTCTGAAAAGGCCGTCATAGCCTCTTCCAGGACGGAGCGACCGTAGTTGTGCTCCATAATCTGGGGCAGGTAGCCTATACTGAGATGGTTGGGTTTGTCAATGTGACCGGAG
>CAKMNE010000052.1 GCA_927798505.1 uncultured Bacteroidales bacterium | reverse complement strand
GGGCAATGCGGACAGGCTGAACAAGCTGCCTGAAGGGGCTTGCATTACCGTCAGCAATCATCCGTACGGTCATATTGACGGGATTTCCCTGATCGACCTGTTCGGCCATCTGCGCCCAGGCTACAAGGTGATGGTCAATAAACTGCTTTCCTATGTGAAGGCACTCAGGGACAATTTCATTACAGTGATTCCTACCGGGGATGTGCGCACCGCCGCGCAGGCGGAGAGCATCCGCGGGGTGAGGCTGGCTCTGGAGCAGCTGCGCGGCGGCGGTGCGATGGGGATTATGCCTTCGGGAGCTGTTTCGGATTTGTCGCTGCGGGAGCGTTGCGTGCGTGACAGGCAGTGGCAGGAACCTGCAATCAAACTAATCCGCAAAGCTGGAGTTCCGGTGGTGCCGGTACGATTTTTTGACGGCAATTCCCCGTTCTATTACGCCCTTGGTCTTATCAATTCATCTGTCAGGCTGTTGCGCCTGCCTTCCGAGGTGTTGAACAAAAGCGGAAAGGCAGTGCGGCTTGCAATCGGAGAGCCCATCAGCGTTGAAGCTCAGCGCTCCTGCGCCTCCCTTGACGAACTCCGCACCCTGTTGCGCTCCTCTGTTTACGACATGCCCCTCCCATCTTCCTTTGTCCGCCGCTCGGAATTGACATTGTAACTGCCTAACTCCAGCGGTGAATCTTTTTTAATATTGGGGTCATTGAATACTATTTTTTCGGAAAACAGCAATTTCACCCTATTATTTTTGCCATTTCGAAATGATAATATCGGTAGTACCCTTGCAAATCCGTCATCACTCTTGACTCGTACCCAGGGTAAGTGCTATCTTTGCACTTTATTCAACAAATACGACGGAATATGAAAAACATCATCATCAAGAGAGCGCACACGAATAATCTGCGCAACATCGACTTGGAGATTCCTAAACTCGGAACGATGATTGTTGGCTGACGCACCGACGCAAGATCAAACAATGCTGGTCAATAAAGAGAGAATATGAAAAAGGATATCATCAAGCAGAATATGCTCCCGATTTCCATGATTGCGGGAGCAGTGATGTATCTGACTTATCATTATATGCCGGAGCCCATCCACCAGGCTGGGCCGGTTCTCGAGCACATTCTGGCAATAGTACAGCCGCTTCTGATATTCACGATGCTCTTTCTGACCTTCTGCCGGATAGAGCCTCGCGAACTCAGGCCCCACAAATGGCATTGGTGGCTGCTTCTGATTCAGGGAGGGTCGTTTACGCTGCTTGGACTTGCCATTGCCCTGCTTTCCCGCCTGCACCCGGCCGGGTTGTTCGAGTGCAAGGTCCTGATAGAAAGCGCAATGCTGTGCCTTATATGCCCCACCGCCACTGCAGCCGCAGTAGTCACCCGCAAACTGGGAGGAGACATTCCGGGAGTCACCACCTACACCATTCTCATCAACATACTGACGGCCATACTGATTCCGGCCATAGTCCCGCTCATACAGCCTATGGGTGATATGAACTTCTGGGACGCATTCTGCAGAATTCTCGCGAAGGTCTTTCCCCTGCTTATAATGCCATGTCTGGCCGCATGGCTTGTGCGCTACCTCTTCCCTGCCGCGCACAAGCTCATACTCTCCAAGCCGGACCTTGCCTTCAACATCTGGGCAGTTTCGCTTTCACTAGCCATTGCGGTGACTGTAAAGGCTATAGTCCACAGCACCATGCCGGTTTACCTGATGTTGCTTATCGCCCTGGTGTCCCTGCTCTGCTGTGCCTTGCAGTTCGCGCTGGGTCATAAGGTGGGCGGCCGTTTCGGCGAAGACGATATGAAGGTCACGGCCGGTCAGGCACTAGGGCAAAAGAACACAGTCTTTGCAATCTGGGTGGGGTACACCTTCATGACACCGGAGACCTCCATTGTAGGCGGCATATACAGCATATGGCACAACCTCTATAACTCCTGGCAACTGAGACGGAAGGAGAACCCGGTCTAGGCTGAAAGGCTTTCTATCTCCTCTTCCATTCTATCTCCTTGAGCATTTCGGCGACGGCGGCTTCGAGCTGCTTGTCGGTGCCTTCGATCACACTCTGAGGATCATTGTAAACCAGAATGTCAGGCTCCAGCTGCAGATTCTCCAGAGGACGATCCTCAGCCAGTCCCCAGCTGGTAACCTGAGGGATGCCGAAGACGGTAGCGCCGTCAATCTGCGTTTCCCACCAAACGGCAGTCATCGTTCCCGGAACCGGAGTTCCGATAATCTTTCCTATTCCCAAAGTCTTGTAAACATAAGGGAAACCGCTCGCATCCGAGTAATTGTCCTCACAAACCAGCACGCAGCTAGGCTTGTTCCATTTGCTGTAAGGCTCCGTGCCGATATACTGTCCGCGCGGACGGAACTCCACATAGGCCTTGCCGTTAAGGAAAGTAGCCAGGTCATCGTGCAGCCAACCGCCTCCGTTGTGGCGTGTGTCCACAATCAGAGCATCGCAGCCGCGGTACTTGCCGAGGGCATTCTTGTAAACCTCACGGAAGCTCGGGGAATCCATACCCTGGACATGGACATAGCCCACGCGACCGCCGGAAAGACGCTCCACAATCTCCTCATTGCGGCGCACCCATCTTGTATAATATGAATCGCTGTCACTGCTGCCCGCTACCAGGCGCAGCTCGATCTCATCATCCAGCTTGAGGGCATCACTCACTCCCTGAGCAAGTTTGCTGTCCCTTGCAATCTTGATGCGAAGTGTCACCATCTTGCCGGCCTGACGGTCGAGAACCTCGTACCACAGGGCATTGCTGCCAATCTTCTCTCCGTTGACTGCGGTAATCACATCGCCGGCTTTCAGCTCCGGATAGACAATCTGCAGACTGCTTCCGGGAAGAACCTCGGCAATCCTGAGGCCCTCACCCTGCCAATTGTCATCGAAGAGCACTCCCAGCGTTCCCACACTACGGTTTCCGGAACCGTAGTACCTGGCACCGGTATGCGAACCGTTGAGCTCGCCCAGCATCTCGGAAAGAAGATCCTTGAAATCCTCTCCGTTGGAGATGTAAGGCAGGAACTGCACATAGTTGTCGTGCATAGCCTTCCAGTCCAGACCGTGGATGTTCTTGTCATAGAACTTCTCGTCAACCTGCTTCCAGGTATGCTCGAAGATATATTCACGCTCCTCGCGGGCCCTGTACTCGAATTCTCCGGCAAAGCTGATGCTCTTCCTCTGTCCGTTTGACAGATTCATGCACATCAGTCCGCCTCCCGGTCCGCTCATATAGATGTTGTTTCCGCTCTGGTCCGGGATAAAACCGGTGACACCTTTCTCCATCTCCTTCACACTGCCGGTCTTGAGGTCGCGCTTGAAAAGTGCGCTTCCATCCTGCTGTCTGGAGGTGTAGTAGAAATTGCGTCCGTCAGGAGAAAGGATATAGCTTCCCAGCTGGGATGAGCTTGGGGTAAGACGCACAAGGCGGTCATCCCTGTTTTCAAGGTCGAGCACAAGGGTGGAATCCTTCTTCGCATCCTTCTTGCCTGCAAGGGCCTTAAGTATCTTGTCACCGTTCTCATCACGCACGAAATCGGCATAAGCCTTTCCGTCGAAGAACATTGCGTAAACATCGTTCTCAGCGCCCCAGCTTCCGTGGCTGCGGTAACCGGCACGGTCGGAGCAGAAGGTCATGGCCTTGCCTCCGAGTGCCCAGCGGAAATTGCCGTCGCTGTAACCGCTTCTGGTGAGGTTGGTCAGCTTTCCGTCCTTGATGTCCACGAGAGCGATATCGCTGTTGTTCCATCCGCCTTCGCCCTGGTCAGTAACGAGAAGGTGCTTGCTGTCAGGGCACCATTCGAATTCCTGGTCACCGTCGGTGTAGGAGTAGTTCACACCCTTGAGAAGGCTCTTCTCCTGCTTGCCGTCCACGCTGCGTACCACCAGTTCGGTACGGTCACGAAGGAAGGCCACCCATTTGCCGTCAGGCGAAACTGCAGGCTGGAAGCAGGTCTGGCCGGCCTCGGTGAAGAGTTCCTCTTCGATTTCGCCGCCCAGGCTGAAATACTTGTCATCCTTGTTCTTGAGCGTGGCTCTCCACACTCCCCAGTTGCCGTCGCGCTCGGACGCGTAGTAGAGGACGCGTCCGTCAGGAGCGAAGCTGACTCCCCTCTCCTGGTACGGAGTGTTGGTGATGCGGCGCGTTGCCTTGAAGTCCACGCCGGTAACATATACGTCTCCATGGAGCACGAGCGCGAGCTCATCGCCCTTGTAGTTAGGGCAGAGCGCGCTGAAACCTGAGCTCAAGGTGCGGTAAACCACCTGACGCTCGTCATTGTCCTTGTTCACGCAGATTGAGAGCTTGCGCGGCTCGGCGCCCTCCTTTACCAGATACAGCGAACCGTTCCAGCTTGCGAGCAGGGTGCCGTCGGCGGAGGCGCTGATATTGCGCACAGGATGGGTCTGGAAGGAAGTGACCTTCTCGCACTTCGAAGGCTCGCTGACTGAGCTTCGCCATATGTTGAAGCAATCCCCTTCGCGCTCGCTGGTCCACCAGAAAGTGTCGCCGTCGGCGGCAAAGACAGGGTTGCGGTCCTCTCCGACATAGTCCGAAAGCTTGGTAAAGCTGCCGTCGGAAGCCTTGCGCACCCAGATGTCGCGGGTAACGGACGAGGTATGGTGCTTGCGCAGCGGGTCCTCATAGCCCTTGTAATCCTCGTAAAGCAAGTCGCCTGCGGCATTCACGCTCACATTTCCTACGGCGAACGGGAATACCATCTCAGGCTTTCCGCCCTCCAGAGGCACGGACCAGAGCTGCGGGTCCCCCGGGAAGGCGCTGGTTTTCGGATCTATGCCTATAATGGCGCTGAACAGTACCTTGCCGTCCGGAGTCACGCAGAGCGGATTCTCGCCGCCCTGGAAAGTGGTGATACGTGCCGGAGTGCCGCCGCCTATGCCCACTCTCCAGATGTCCTTGGAGCCCTCGCGGGAGGAGGTGAACACTATCTGCTTTCCATCCGGAGCCCAAACGGGATCTGACTCGTAGGCGGAGCTGGTGGTGAGCTGACGGGCAAGTCCGCCCTCGGAGCTGACCACGAAGATGTCGCCCTGGTAGCTGAAGGCAATTCGGGTCCCGTCAGGAGAAATGGCAGATTTGCGAAGCCATCCGGTGTTGTTCTCCACCGCACAGTCTGGCTCTGCGCAGTCCTGAGGCTCTTCGGTAACAAGCTTAACTTCCTCTTTCACGACAGGGTCTGCCTCCTTTTGAGGGATGAGGCGCCTGGTAACGTCCGCAACGAGTATCAAAGCCGCAATCGAAACGGCAATGATAGCAATGATTCTGACTGTCTTTTTCATATCAATGTTATTTTACTTTCATATCAATGTGATTTCTCCGCGCATGGACCTGCCAAGCGCGCTATAAATTTCTTCCTTGCTCCTTCCGCTTCCGAAAAGGTAGAAAAGCTTGGCCAGCATGGCTTCAGTGGTACTGTCGTAACCGGAAAGCACCCCTGCTTCCTTCAAGCCCTTGCCTGTGGCGTAAAGGTCCATGTTGACCGTGCCGGCCAGGCACTGGGTAACGCCCACCAGGACTTTGCCTGCTGAGGCGGCCTGTCTGACTATGTCCAGAAACCATGGCTTGGTCGGAGCATTGCCCGAACCATAGGTCTCGATAATCACTGCCGGCGTGTCAGATCCAAGCAGGATGTTCCGCACCACGCCCGGGGTGATGCCCGGATGGATTTTCAGAATCGACACTCTGGTATCGAGTGATGTATAGACCTCGAGCGGGGCCTTGGATGGCTTGAGAATGATGCTGTCGTTGTAGCGTATGCTGATTCCGGCCTCGGCCAAGGCAGGGAGGTTGGGCGACTGGAAGGCCTCGAAACTCTCAGCGTTCACCTTTGTGGTACGGTTTCCGCGCATCAGTCGGGAGCCGAAGAAAATCGCCACTTCGGGAACCATGGCACTGCCGTCAGGCCGCTTTGCTGCGGCGATTTCGACGGCGGAGACGAGGTTTTCCTTGCCGTCCGTGCGCGGTGCGCCAATCGGAAGCTGGCTTCCCGTGAGAATCACCGGCTTTGAGAGGTTCTTGAGCATGAAACTCAGGGCCGAAGCGGTGTAGGACATGGTATCCGTGCCATGAAGCACCACGAAACCGTCGTAATCATCATAATTGTCCCTGATCATCAGGGCGAGCTTCTCCCACAGCGAAGGCTCTATGTCGGAAGAGTCAATCAGCGGGTCGAAGGCTATGGATTCGATCCGGCAGGCGAATTTGGAGATTTCGGGCACCTCACGGATAATCTGGCTGAAGTCAAAAGGGCAGAGAGCCCCGACTTCGGGGTCAGTCTTCATACCTATGGTTCCCCCGGTGTAAATCAGGAGTATGGCCGACTTATTCATCGCTAACAGCTTTTAGTCCCATTTCGAGGGCTTTTGCCCTCATATACTTGTCCGCCTGCTCAAAGTCATTCTCTATGACGCCTTCCAATATGGCTTCCTTCACGGATTCCTTGAGCTGGCCTATCAGATTGCACGGCGGAATGCCGTAAACCTTCATTACATATTCTCCGCAAATAGGGTTCTTGAAGTTGCGGAGCCTGTCCTTCTCTTCCACTTCCACGAGTTTCTTCTCGACAAGGGTGAAATTGGCCATCACGCGCGCAACCTTAGCGGGGTTCTTGGAAGTCACATCCGCGCGGCAGAGCGTCATAAGGTCATCTATCTGATCGCCCGCATCGAAGAGCAGCCGGCGCACAGCCGAATCCGTAACTCCGTCATCCACAAGGGCTATGGGCCTCAGGTGCAACCACACCAGCTTGCGAACGTATTTCGAAGCGTCGATGGGAAGTTTCAGGCGGTTGAATATGGCGGGGACCATCTTCGACCCGATTACATCGTGGCCGTGGAAAGTCCATCCTATTGCGGGATCGAAGCGTTTTGAGGCCGGCTTGCCTATGTCGTGCAGCAGCGCTGCCCAGCGAAGCCACAGAGAAGGATTGTCTTTGTCAGAGCGGGCAACATTGTCCAGAACCATCAGCGAATGGGAGAAATTCTCCTTGTGGCCGCGGCCTTCGACGGTCTCCACCCCCTTGAGGGCGCAGAGCTCGGGCAGGATGTGCTGCAGCAGGCCGGTCTGGTCCATGAGTTCGAAGGCCATCGAAGGCCGCGGGGTGAGCAGCATTTTGTTGAGCTCTTCGGTGATGCGCTCCTTGGATAATATGCTCAGTCGGTCGGCCATGCGGCGCATGGAGTCAATGGATTCCGGGACTATGGTGAACTTCAGTTCCGGAGTCGAAAGCTTGGTGGCGAAGCGTACGGCCCTGAGCATGCGCAAAGGGTCGTCCGAGTAGGTTGTATCCGGGTCCAGCGGGGTGCGGATAATGCCGTTAGCCAAATCGCTTATTCCCCCGAAAGGGTCCACCAGTTCGCCAAAAGACTCCTTCTGAAGGGAGAAGGCCATGGCATTGATGGTGAAGTCGCGACGCAGCTGGTCATCCTGCAGGGTGCCGTCTTCCACTATGGGCTTGCGGGACTCCCTCCGGTATGATTCCTTGCGCGCCCCGACGAACTCGATTTCTGCACCCTGATAGTGCAGCATCGCAGTGCCGAAGTTTTTGAAATATGAGACATATTTCCCTGTCACGCGACCGACCTCGCGGGCGAAATCTATTCCGCTGCCCTCGACCACTATGTCGATGTCATTGCATTCCCTTCCGAGAAAACAGTCACGGACATAGCCGCCGATTGCGAAGGCGCGCACGCCACGGCGCTGCGCGACATCACTGACGATGCGGAAGATTTCTTTGTCCAGAAATTGTGGTACTATTGTCGGCATATAAGCATTTCTTCGTATTTGGGGAGGGAATCCAGGGCTTCGAAAGCCGCGCTATCCCCTTTTCGGCCATAAAGATAAGTATTTTTCCCGTTAGTCACGAATACAAAGGGGACTTCCAGAACTGCATTGTAGCGAAGGGCCTGCAGGACTACTTCCCTGGTGAGCTCCACCTCAGGTCGTTTGCACTCGACTATGACCAGGGGTCTGAGGGAGCGGTCATAGACTACTATGTCGGCCCTGTACTTCTTTTGTCCAAATTCTATGGCGACTTCACTCCCCATCATATGCAGTGGTACCAGAGCACTTTCGTTAAGCACTCTGATAAACCAGCTTCGCACCTGCTCCTCCGGGGTCAGTGCCACTTCCTTTTTCCTTAGCGGATCCCAAATCTTATTCATTATATCGCAAATTTACAAAAAAAATCAGGTACCTTTATGGGGCACCTGATTTTTCGCATCTTATTGATTTACAGAGATTTAACTATTTCTCTACAGGAGTCCAATATACTGTTTCTCCGATTCCAAGTACTGTGGCCTTGAGGGAGAGGCGTCCGTCAGGAAGGAACTGCGCTGTCACATTTGCCTTGATTCCACGCTGTGGGTCATAAATCTTGGCATCGCCCCAAACCTTCTTTGCAGAAAGGTACTTAAGGTTTTGAATGAGGACTATCTGGTCGCAAGGTCTGGTACGCAGACTCTTGTCCGGGTTTTTGACATCAAGAGCCTTTTTGCCTGTCTTCGGGTCCATTGGGTCTTTCATCCAGTAAATCTGTGCCTTGTAAGTGCCGTCCTCGTTTTTGCTGACTTCCACCTTGTAGGCATCAGTACCCTGAACTGATTCATATTTGCCGATGATGTTGTCTGCAGAACTGTTCTTGGCAGACTGAGCTGATGCAGGAAGCATCGCGAAAAGCACTGCGGTGAGTGCAATCAGAATTCTCTTCATTGTTCGTTATTATTTGGTTTAGTACTGTCTTGTATTCAGTAATGCAAAGATAGCTTTTTTACACAAAAAGCAATCTCCCATATTTCCCGGATATAGTACCAAGCGTAAGAATGACAGCTAATCGAGTAGGAGGAAAACGAAAGTTTTCTTCCTACTTTCGTTTTCCGACCTCTC
>CAKMNE010000051.1 GCA_927798505.1 uncultured Bacteroidales bacterium | reverse complement strand
AGCTTTTGGCTTCTGCGGCTTAGGCTGTTGCGGCTGAGCTTGCTGAGGCTGCTGGGCCTGTTGCTGTTGAGCTTGCTGTTGAACCTGCTGCTGAGGCTGCTGGGCTTGTTTCTGCTGCTGTTGCTGTTGCTGAGGCTGTGATTCAGCCTGCTTGCGCATAGCCAGCCGCTCCGCCGCCCTGTTGAGAATTGCCTGTTTGCGAGCATCTCCTGCAGGATCCTGAGCCGGAGCCTGAGCCGGGGCCGGGGCCTGAGCCTCAGCAGAAACCGTTTCCTGTACGGGCTCGACTTTTGCGGCCTTTGGCTTACGGCCTCTTTTTGCTTTCGGGGCCTGCTGAGCCTGCTCGGAAGGAGCGACCACGGTAGAATCAGCTGAAGGGTCGGAGACTTTCTTTGTCCTTTTAGCCGGTTTTGATTCAGGCTTTTCCTCAGCCGGCTTATTCTCAGGCTGCTGTGGAGCCGGAGTTTTTGCTTCAGCAGTTTCAGCTTTAGGCTTGCGGCCGCGTTTTGCGCGCGGTTTTACATTTTCATCCACCTTGGCGGATTCCTGTTTCGCCTCAGCGTCAAGAATCATATACGCAAGGTTTTCGTTGTCGATTTTTTTGGTGAATTTGAGCTGGAGTTCAAGCGCTATGGCTTCCAACTGCTCCCTGCTCATACCATCCAGGTCTGAAAGACGATGTAGCATCTATTGAAATGTTATTTATTGTGTGCGGCAGAAATTTGCCGCTTGAAAATTCTAAAGACGGTGCAAAGGTAACAAAAAGATTTGATAATACAAGTCCCTGCACCGGCATTGCTAATTGTCCCAGTAACTGCTGCTCTTCTTGAAGCGCAGAAGGTCGGCAAGCGAAGCCGCATTTGCCGCAATCTTGAAACTGTAGGACTGCCATGTTCCGAGAGGCACCCAGGAAACCTGGATGTTGAAGCAGTGGAGATCGTAGCTCGCACTGAGCTGGGTGGTAGTGATCTGCTTTGCGATGAAATCATAACCGGAACTGGCATTGATGGACAATTTCGGCGTAAGCTTTATGTTTCCGGAAATGTTCAACGTCCCGGTAAAAGTGTCCTTCTTCTGCAGGGTTTCATCCTTGCTGTTGTACTGGTATGACCTGCGGCAGGAGAAACTGGTATTGAAATTCAGTGACCATGGAACATCCGGATTGGTGTAGTACAACCAGCCTCCAGGCACGTATTCCCCGGTGACCGGATGATAATACATACGCTTGTAATAATCAGCCGTATGGGTATCCGAAGACCTGCCTCCATCTGCCCCTCCGTTGCCTCCGTCATTTCCGTCTATATGTCCTTTTCCGGAAATGGAATAGGAAGCGGAGGCGGATGCATTGGTGAAACGGGCAAGTCCCTGACCGGCCATTACCGCAAACTTGTTGTACTGCTTACCCTTGGAATCGATTGCATAAGGGTCGAAGGCGGCACTGGCTGAAATATTGACTTTATTGAAGAGGTTTGTGGACATCGAGGCGCTGATGGTGTTCATCTTGAGCGAGTCCTTGAGGAAGTTGTAACCGGTCGAGAAATTGAGATTGTCAATGAGCTTGACCTTCTTCGTCCCCTTGCCTGTAGTGTCGGCATAGTCCCTTACCTTGGCCTCCAGATTGTTGCCTATGGAAAGGGTTGCGGTCGCACTCTTGCCCTTTGACGGTGCGGAATAGAGCTGGCCCTGATAGATATTGTATTCGTACTCCTGAGCAACCCCGTTCACGTCGGTATAGGAATAGGTCCTGTAACCGTTGGCATAGGTGCCCAGTTCCGGTCTGAAGGACATGTTGAGGGAAGGGGATATGACGTGGCGTATGGCCTGCACCTTGGAGTAGCGTCCGAAGTTGAACATTCCGTAAAGGCGTGTGCTCATGGATACGGAACCGGAATAGGTCTGGGTGATTCCGAAATTCCTGAATGCCTTGCCCTCGGTGACCTCGACCTTGTTGGTCTCGGGATTGTACTGCGCTTCGCTGGCCCTGAAGAACCAGTTCATGCCGTAGCTCAGTGACGGATTGAAGTTTATGTATTTGAACAATTGGAAGGACGGAAGACCAATGGAGAAATTGTGCGTCATTCCGTTCTTGAACTTGTCAAGGAATCCTTCCTCTCCGAATTCGCTTGCCTTGAAATTGATCTTGTTCTGCAGAGTCGTATTGTAGCCGAAGGAGATTTTTTCCCAGGCTTTCTCTTTGCCCACACGGTTCTTCTGTTTGAAAGGATAGAAGGTGCTTACCGAAAGGGTAACGTTAGGCAGGGTAAAGGTATATGAGCTGTCCCTCGAGTTCTGGCTGTGCAGGGCATTGACCGAGAGGTTTACCTTGCCCCCGAAATTGCGGGCAAAGGAGATGGAAGAAGAAATCTGGTTCTGCAAGGCCTCGCCAACCGAGTGGGAGTTGTACTTGCTGTTGGAAGGGCTGGAGAAGTTGACCGATGCGCTGAACGAGGTTCCCGGATGAGCCTTGGAGTCCTGGGAATGAGACCATTTCACTCCGAAGTTGCCGCTTTCGTAGTAATCGGGAGCGCCTTTTTCTCCTGTCTTGTCCTTTGATATGTTAAGGGAGAGCGAACCGTTGCACTTGTAATTGACCTTGTAGCGGGAGTTGACGTCCAGGGCCCATGAACCGAGGGTGTAGTAATCTCCGGTAACGGAAAGGTCAAGATAGTCTCCGAACACGAAATACATACCCGCATCCTTCATATAGAATCCTCGCGCGGTCTCCTCGCCGAAAGTAGGCATAAGGAAACCGGTAGCCCTTTCCGGGCGCTTCGGTATGAATCCGAAAGGAATGCCTATTGGAAGATGAACATCTCCCACCACCAGATGCGCAGGGCCG
Source organism: uncultured Bacteroidales bacterium (assembly GCA_927798505.1). Taxonomy (GTDB): domain Bacteria; phylum Bacteroidota; class Bacteroidia; order Bacteroidales; family UBA932; genus Cryptobacteroides. Next base: position 6,130 of record CAKMNE010000051.1, on the reverse strand, counting down.
AACACCGTTTTTCTGGACGGCTTGGTAACCACTTTGGCGACCGAGAGTTCCATCCAGTAATGCGGATGCTCCAAATCGCAGACCGTATATCTTCCCTTGTCCACATTGATGGAATTGTCCGGCATCATCTTAATATGCTCACCGTGCAGCAGGCCTTCGTCTTCGGAAGTCACCGCCGTGCGTATATCCGCCTTGCGGTTGTTGAAATTGTACCGCAATTCGTTCATCTTGTAGGTCTGTTTGCCCTGGGTCATCACAGGGCGGCCTATCCACTCTCCGGTAAGGGTGTCAAGCACTCCGCGCGCATAGACTATTCCGCTGTTGACATCGTAGTCCATACGCTCGGCGGTAAGGGTCATGTCCTGGTATTTGACGGTGACGTCACCATAGTAGAGAATCAGCCTTTTGCCTTCGCTGAACACCTCCACTATGGAGTCCCTTGCATTGGAGAAGGCCGGCATCGAGAGTGAACTGCTCTTCAAGGCATCCAGTGAGTCCACGCGGAACAGGGAATCCGCCCTATGGATGCTATCCCTGCGCGCAAGCTCGGAGGAATCAGGCGGAGCAACCTCCTTCTTTGGACGGACTCCTCCTGCCAGAGGCTTTGAGCCACGGGCCGGACGTTGTGCCGCAACGTCTATGCTGAACATAAGTAGCAAAGCCGCGGCAAGCGTAAGATATTTGAAGAACGTTTTGTGCAATTTATGAGTATATTTGCAAACGACAAATATACACAATTTATCCAAGTTCACAATGATTAAAAGCCTTCTGACCCTTCTGATCGCTCTGTCAGCCGCTTTCCCGCAGCCTGCAGGGAACGGGAATCTCGGTCTCAGAACCGTTGTCATAGATGCGGGACACGGCGGAAAGGACCCCGGAGCCGTGAGCGCAGACGGTAAAAGTTATGAAAAAACGTTTACCCTGGACATAGCCAGGCGCCTGAAGAGCAAAATCAATGCGGCCTATCCGGACGTGAATGTCATATTGACCAGAAGCGAGGACAAGGCGGTGACCCTGAATCAGAGAGCGGAGGCCGCCAACAAGGCTAATGCAGACCTGTTCATCTCCATTCATATCAATTCAGCCCTGGACAAGGCGGCACGCGGCTATTCCGTCCACGTGCTGGGAAAGTCGAAAAAGGGAAATCAGGATCTTATCAAAATGAACCTAGACCTGGTAAGGCGCGAGAACAGCGTAATCACACTTGACGATGACTTCAACCCCGAAACTGCCGGGTTCGACCCCAACAATCCGGAGTCATATATATTCATGACAATGATGCAGAGCGCCCATCTGGGCAACAGCATCAAATTTGCGCAGGACATAATAGACTGCCTCGGCAACGGTCCGTTTCCCCAGAACAGGGGCGTGTATCAGGATCCGTTCTACGTGCTTTGGAGAACCACTATGCCGGCAGTGCTTGCCGAACTCGGTTTTATCAGCAATTCCAAGGATTTGGAGATACTCAAAAGCGAGGCCGAAAGAGAGCGCATCGCACAGGCTTTGTTCAATGCCTTCAAACTCTATAAAAAGGACTATGATGCCTCGATGTCAATCCGCGCTGCACAGGAGCAGCCCTCGCCGCAGCCCAAGGAAAAGAAGACCGTATATGGGGTCCAGATTTTTACTGTAAGCAAGGAACTGCCGGCCGGAGATTCCCGTCTTTTAGGCTATAAGCCATTGATTATCAAGGCGGGAAACAAATACCGCCACATTATAGGAGTAAGTTCGGACCGCTCTGAGGCAGAACTTGTCAGGAAGGCCGTTGCAGAAAAATATCCGGATGCCTATGTGGTCAAGTTGGAAGTGGACTAAGGAATTCGATAGGTAAAAAAGAATTCAATTGCAATAGTAAATTCATTTTTTTGTAAAGAATTTTTACGCCACTTTTGCACTCGCTGACAGATAGAAACAGACCCAGTATTTACCGAGGAAATATCTAATGGAAAAGGAAAGACACATAGCTGTCTGGGAGAGTTGTCTGCGCATTATTGAGCAGAACATTGAGCCGCATCAGTTCGCCACCTGGTTCAAGCCTGTAAAGGCTGTGTCCCTGGTGGGTTCTACCCTTACCATAGAAGTTCCTACCGATTATTACAGGTCTTACCTTGAGAGTGCATTCCTGGACATACTCAGCAGGACGCTTCGCAGGGAACTCGGCGCCGGTGCAAAGCTCCGTTACCGAATCAGCCCCGTACAGGGTCAGCCATCGATGATAATCGAAGGTGCCGGCGGACTTACCTCCACCAACAGACCAATTCCTGTTCCATCCCATATTGCATCCGGGAAACCGGGCGTTGTGTTCCAGGAATACAGAAAGGTACAGATAGACCCAAGGCTCAACCCGGATTATCGCTTCAGCACTCTGGTGGACGGAGAATGCAACCACCTCGGCATTACTGCCGGAAGGGATATTGCCTGCAAGCCGGGCAAAACCCCTTTCAATCCTCTGTTCATTTTCGGAGGGCCGGGACTGGGAAAAACCCATCTTGCCCAGGCTATAGGCAACTCTATCAAGGAGCAGCATCCTGAACTCACGGTTCTCTATGTTACCGGAAACGAGTTCAAGACTCAGTATATGGATGCTGTCTATACCCACAACAAACTGACTGATTTTCTCGGTTTCTATATGCAGATCGACGTGCTCATAGTGGATGACATTCAGGATTTGCAGGGACAGGGAAACCAGAACGCTTTCTTCAATATCTTCAATCACCTGCATCAGAACAGCAAGCAACTCATCCTCACCTCCGACCGCGCGCCGAAGGACCTGAGCAATTTCGAGGAAAGGCTTCTGTCACGCATGAAGTGGGGACTCTCCGTTGAGCTCACCCACCCGGACTACGAAACCAGGCTCGACATGCTTCGCCGCCGTTGCCAGCTCGAGGGCCTTGTCATCTCCGATGACGTGCTGCAGTTCATAGCAATGCATGTGAAAAACAGCTTCCGCGAACTTCACGGAGCCCTTGTTTCCCTGATTGCCAACGCCACTTTCACGCACAGGGATGTGACCATAGGACTTGCCGCAGGCATAATCGACAAGATTGTAGGGGAGGAGAAGAACGAACTCAGCATCGATAAGGTTCAGCTTACAGTCTGCGATTACTTCAAGATTACCCGTGAAGATCTCGTATCCAATTCACGCAAGCGCCAGATAGTGCAGGCAAGGCAGATTTCCATGTACCTCTGCCGCACGCTTATCGAAGGTTGCTCTCTCGCTGCAATCGGTGCCAGCACAGGCGGCAAGGACCACTCTACGGTTCTTCACAGCTGCAGCACCGTGTCCGACCTGATGTCAACAGACAAGGTGTTCAAAAAGTATGTCACCGATATACAGGGCATACTTGCACCTGTCTCCAAATAATTTTTCTATGAATTCAAATACGGTCCTTGACATTTTCAAGGAAATCACCACGATTCCGCGTGAATCGGGACATGAGGAGCCGATGACGGACTTCCTCCTTCAATGGGCTGCAGAGCGCAAGCTTGAAGCCAGGCGCGATGCCATAGGCAACGTCTGCATCACCAAAGAGGCCGCTCCGGGAAAGGAAGCCGTGCCTACGCTTGTTCTGCAGGCGCATCAGGATATGGTCTGCGAGAAAAGTCCGAACTCTAAGCATAACTTCCTTACCGATCCTATAGAATATGTTATCGAGGACGGATGGATGATAGCCAAGGACACCACACTCGGTGCAGATGACGGAATCGGCATTGCCGCCTGCCTTGCGCTTCTGGACAGCGATACCCCTTGCGGAAAACTGGAGTGCATCTTCACCATCTCCGAGGAAACCGGAATGGACGGTGCAATGCAGATGGAGGAAGGCTTCTTTACCGGCAAAACCCTTATCAACCTCGATTCCGAGGATGAAGGGCAGATGTTCATAGGCTGCGCCGGCGGCGTCACCACCGAAGCCGTCTTCGATTTCCAAACCACCGCCGCCAAGCAAGGCTGGAGCAGGATAAAACTGACCATCAGCGGCGGGGTAGGCGGCCATAGCGGCGATGACATCAACAAGGAAAGGGTAAACACCGTTCAGCAGATGTGCCGCTTCCTCTATGGAGAATTGGATAATATCCAGCTGATACATATCAACGGAGGCGGAAAGCACAACGCCATAGCCCGAGAATGCAGTGCGGCAGTCACCACCCCTGACCCGGAGGCCCTGGCTGCCCGTTTCATCGAATTCGGAGAAGCGCTCAAAAATGAATACAAGGTAAGCGAGCCTTCGCTCTGCTTCAGCACAAAAGTGCCCGAGCATCCTTGCGCCCATCTTCCTATGCGTGACGAGGATGCCCGCAGGATAGTCTCATCCCTGTTTGCCTGTCCTCACGGCGTGCTTGCAATGAGCCAGACCATCAAGGACTTCGTTGAGACATCCACCAATCTTGCTTCCGTAAAGACGGATATGCAGGCCTGCACCATTTCGGTGTGCACCAGCCAAAGGAGCAGTACCAGGTCATCATGCCATATGGCAGCTGCAAAGGTAGAGGCCGCCCTGAGTCTGGGAGGCGCAAAAGTGGAGCACCTGAGCGAGTACCCGGGCTGGGCTCCTGATGTCAATTCCGCAATCCTCAGGCATTGCGTTGCCTCCTACGAGAAACTCTTCGGGCAGAAGCCTCTGGTGCTTGCAATCCACGCAGGACTCGAATGCGGACTCTTCCTCGAGAAATTCCCCGGTCTGGATATGATTTCCTTCGGACCTACCCTTCGCGGAGTCCACGCTCCGGGAGAGAAACTGGAACTCGCCAGCCTCGACAAGTTTACCAGACATCTCGAGGATGTGGTAACAACATACACCGGCCAATGAAAGTAGCACCATCCATACTCACGGCGGATTTCCTTCATCTGGAAAGAGAGCTTCAGAGAATCGACAAGGATTCGGATTTCATCCATCTTGACATAATGGACGGCACTTTTGTACCCAACATTTCCTTCGGATTTCCTGTAGTGGAAGCAGTATCAAGGGCTGTGAAGAGCCCTATGGATGCTCATCTTATGGTGGTCAATCCCGAGAAATGGTTCGAAAAGCTGCAGTCCCTCGGCGTTCAGATGGTCAGTTTCCACCTCGAGGCTTCGGGGCGGAAGACTGCAAGCAATCTTGCAGAGATACGGAGGCTAGGGATGAAGGCCGGAATAGCAATCAATCCGGATGTTCCGGTGGAAAGGCTGTACAAGTACATAGGCAAGGCGGACTTCTTCCTTGTCATGTCAGTGTTCGCCGGGTTCGGAGGACAGAAGTTCATCTATGAGAGTCTTGACCGGGTTAGCGCATTGAAGTCCGAACTGCTCAAAAGGGGATCGGACGCGCTGATTGAAGTCGATGGCGGGGTAGGGATGTCCAACATTGCGGCCTTGAGGGAAGCAGGTGTGGACATAGTCGTGGCGGGCAGTTCAGTGCTGGGGGCGGAAGATCCGGCCGCAATGATCAGATCCCTTCAGGAAGCCTGAAAACGTAGCGGGCGAATTCCTGCTCAAGATAATTCCGGCCGTCACTGCTGAGAAGCATCTCACTGTGACGGCTGATTTGTCCGACAAGCAGTTGAAGTTCGTGGCGCACATCGTATTCCTTTCCGGTAAGTTCCTTAAGGGATACAGGATTGGGCAGATTCTCCGGCCAGCCTTCCTCGTTTATGTTCAGACCTATGCCTATCAGACAGGCTTTCATCCTGTTGCCGTCGATGATATTCTCTATCAGTATTCCGCAAATCTTCCTGTCTTCCACCCAAATGTCATTCGGCCATTTGATCCGGGCCTGCACTCCATGCTCCCGCAAATAGGAAAGCAAAGCAAGTGTTGTCACCCTGGTAACGAAAAGATAATCACCGGCCGAAAGATTCTCCGGCTTGAGGACAATCGTAGCTGTGATATTCTTCCCGGGGCTTGCAAACCAGGTGTGATCACCCTGTCCTCTGCCGGCACTTTGTCCGACAGCGGCGATTACTGACAAATTGTCAAGGGCATCCAGCACCCTTCTGGCCTCATTATTGGTAGAATCCAGCTCATCGTACCATATTATATTCTCCATGGCTCTTTTTTTGTTATATTTGTGTGCAAAAATAATACATTTAACTTTATATGATTACACACGACCTCCGTGTCATTGCTGACGCCATCCTCGACAAGAAAGGG
>CAKMNE010000050.1 GCA_927798505.1 uncultured Bacteroidales bacterium | reverse complement strand
TGAAACGTGACATTGTTGATATGGAAGGACGGACAGTATATATTCAGGATCCTGTTTTCAAGCTGTGGATAGGGCGGCAGTACCGCAACCTTTAGACTTCAACCACCTGGTTTTCCTCCACATACCAAAGGAAACCCTTCACGTCGGAATAGCCCATCTGACGGTAGAACTCGACATAGCGGCGCACCTGAGTGAGGTGGGAAGCATCCCTTTCGGCAAACTTGTAGTCAATAATCTCCACCTTCCCATCCTTGAGCACCACGCGGTCCGGCCGGAAGGTACCTTCGGAGGTAATGATATCGCGCTCATCCATATACTCAGCACCCTCGCCGAACCATCCCCTCGGCAGCACCGAAGCCACAGCCTCTGAAAGTATGGCAAGGGATTCAGCCGCCTGGGCAACATCCAGCAGGCCCTCCTTTCGGGCACGCTCCACGCTAGGGGCAAGGTCCTCGGGAGCATAGACACTTTCCATTATCTTGTGAAGCACGATTCCACGCAGCCTGCGGGAAGTATCGAAAAACTCGGATGAAGAAGTCTTGATTTTCACCTGTTTCCTTGCAACAGGGCCGGATTCGAGTGCACTGTAGCGCAGCTTGTGCGACTGAACGCCTTCCCCGCTGTCCCTATGTACGGCGGCCTTTTCCTCCACACCGAAGCAATAGCGCTTCCCCCCGTCCCCCCCGAAGGAAGGCAGGCAGGCAAAATGCCTGTCAACATAATCGAAAAGCGCATCAGAAACCTTTGACACCGAGCCTTCCTTATGGCTCTTTGCAGGTGCAGGGGCAACGAGTATCATTGTTTGCGAGGCGCGGGTAGTTGCCACATACCACACATTGGCCGCATCGATATAGCTCATACTCAGCTCCCTGTGGTAGTTCTCCGCGAACAGGGTGCTCTCCGACTGCTTGCTCAGGCCCGTGTAGTACAAGGCCCGTGGACTACTCTCCAAGTCGGTCCCTTCCGTAACCGGGCATTCCCATGCCTTGTAATCGGCCTTCATGAAAGAGTCCTTCTTAGGGAACGGAATCACCACGTAAGGATAGTCCAGACCCTTGACCTTGTGTATGGTAATGATGGTCACCGCATCGCAGTCCTCAGGGGAGGAAATCTTTTTGATGACACCCTCATCCTTCCAGTATTTGAGAAAAGAATGGAGAGAATTGCCGTTGCGGGCGACATAATCCCGCAGCAGGTCCATAAACGCAAGGATATAGAGGGTATCCGTGTTGACGTCTTCCCTGTTGAAAGTGCGGAGTATGGCCTCGGCCATATCGCACAGCGACTGACAGCCTGTCACGCAGGCAGGGTCGAAGTCTTTGGCGAAGTAGCCGCCTATCCGGTCCGAAGGATCGTCCAAGACAGACAGACAGCTGACCAGCTTGCGCACCACAGCTCCGCTGCTGATGTTGAGGGAGTCATTGGAAATCACCGGCACACCCGCCTCGACAAGGGCGGAAGCCACTTCCGCTCCCATGGCATTGCTGCGCACGATGACGGCCACATCCTTCCAGCGGAAGCCCAGTTCAGGAGCCCTGAGCACGGATTCGACCACAACCGGGACTATGCAGTCGATAGCTACAAAAGCGGCCTCGACATAGCCCTCCGCCTCGATTGGCCGTCTTGCCGTCTGCTGCACGTCAGAATAAATCTGCGTCAGGCGGCAAGGCAATTGCCTGTCCAGGGTATCGGCCAGGTAGGTGTAGAAACCGTTGTTGAACTCCACTATCTTCCTTGCGCTTCTCCAGTTGCAGTCCAGACTCTGCTGAGAAACATCGGGGAGTTCGTTCTGCACCCTGGAATCCAGGATGTCCCAATCCGCATTCCTCCAACGGTAGATGCTCTGTTTCACGTCTCCCACAATCAGATTGTAGAAGTTCGCGGCAAGACTGTTCAGGAGCAGAGGCTTGAAATTTTCCCACTGCACAACGGAAGTGTCCTGAAACTCATCCAGAAGGAAATGCCAATAATGCACGCCCACCTTCTCATAGACAAAGGGAGCATTGTCATCGGAGATGATTTCCCTCAGAAGCGTGTTGCTGTCCTCCAGACTGAGCACAATCTTTTCTTTGAGGAGAGCATCGAACTCTTTGTCCAGCCGGTCCGCAACGTAGAACAGATCCACCTGAGAACGGAGCAGCCTTGCAGTGCTCACGGTTGGATAGGCCCGGGCATAGTTCTGAACCCTGGCGACGGCTCCCGCGAGGCGGGCTTTGTCACTATCGCTTGGATTGGAGTTCTTCAGAAAGACTGAATCAATGTCTTCTACGGCCTTAGTCCAGATAGTCTTGGTGAAATCCAGGGCGCACCCGCTCTTGTATTCTTTCAGTGCGAGGCAGAAATTCAGGAAATACTTGTTCAGGCCCTGACAACCCTCAACAATGAGGCAGAGATCCTCTGCCGCCTCCTTTAAGCCCCGGTCGAAATCCGTGATGATTTTCTTGCATATGCTCTTGAGCTTCCTGATGCTATCCTCGGAAAAAGCCTTGGAAGTGTCAATCCCGAGCTGCTCGACCTTCTTGCGGTAGCCCTCCGACATATAACCCGAAGCAAACTCTCCCAAGCGGCTTTCCAGATGGTAGCCGTTTCCTTCCTCTATAGTCTCTATGCTGCAGCGCGAGAGCCATTTGAGCAGTTCGTCTTTCTGCCCTTCTATCGAATCCAGCACCCGGTCCACAGTTTCCTGCACAAGCATGTCCTTGTTCAGTTCTACCTGATACTGGGCAATCTGGCCTATCTCCCGGGAAAAAGCCCTCAGCACCTTTTGGAAAAACTTGTCTATGGTACTGACCGAAAAGGCACCATAGTCCGAGAGTATTGCGGACAGAGCCTTGCGGCACTCCGCCCCCACGGCCTCAGGACTCTTCAGGTCTGTTTCCGCCATGAGCTCTTCCAGATAGGGGGATGCGCAGGGGGTCTTTCCCAGCACATCCAACTCCTTGACTATACGGCCCTTCATCTCGGCGGTCGCCTTGTTGGTAAAGGTTACGGCAAGTATGTGCCGGTAAGGGCGGCAATCCTCCAGGTTTCTGTCCTGAAGCAGAAGCTTGATGTATTCTTTTGCAAGATTGTAGGTTTTGCCGGAACCGGCAGAAGCTTTGAGAACCTTCATCATAACTAATTCCTCCCGCACAAATTTTTGAAATCACAGAATCTGCAGTTCCTGACATCGGAAGTAAGGCTGAAGTCCACGGTCGGGTCCTCCATCTCTTCAAACAGCTTTCCTATGTTCTCCTCGAAGAGGGAGTTGCACAAAGGGTTCTGAGGGTATTCAGGCACAGGATTCCTGAAGATGTCTGACATCGCATACATGGCATTGAGCACCCCGGTCCCGTGCTTCTTTTCGACCATCCTGTCGTAGATGTAGAACTGCAGTGCGGCCTTGTTCCTGTGTCCGTCCTTTTCCGAAAAGACAAGGCTGACGTCAAGCCCTGGCCCGAGCACATCCGGAGAATCCCCTCCTGTCTTGTAGTCAACGACCCTTACCGTGCCGTCCGGGAAGGAGTCCAGACGGTCTATTATGCCGGTGAACTTATGTCCTGCTATTTCAACTTCCTCGCGGAGTTCCAGACCGAGAATACGCATTTCGCCGTGAGTCCGTATCACCCTGAGGTCCTCTTCAAGTATCTTCTTTACCATACGCACTATTATGTCGGCGGTGACAAGGTCTCGTCCTCTCACCTCGACGCTGCGCATCTGCCTTGCTATCAGCCTGTGCACCTTCGAGCGGATTTCGTCCTCGCGGGCGAGCCAGCTCCTGATGTAGTCTGAGCTGACAACAGGCATAGGTCTGAATTCCCTTTCGGAGGATCTCTTGTCTCCCGGGAAGTCTCCCTTCATCGCCTCCTCTCCGCAGTACAGGGCCTGCATAGTGCCGTGCAACACCTCTCCAAGCATCCCCGCATCCATACTTTCGCTGACCTCATCCACCGGGCTGAGCCCTTCGATGAAGGAGTAATAGAACAGAGCCTTGCAGCTTATGTATTTCTGCAGTGCGCTTGCAGAAAGGCGGGAATTCCTGATTTTCTCGATTTCCCTCAAAGTCTTGGGAATGGATTCATTTTCTCCGCTTTTGCGCACCTCCGCCTGACAGGAGATGCGGCGCAGGGTGCAGTGATCCCCGTACAGGTACTGCAGCTGCTTGACATAGCGGCTCTCCTCACCTGTGTTCAAGCCTTCGGAACGGGAGTCGAAGAGCATCCACACCCTCTCCGCGCGGGATATCATCCTGTAGAAATAGTAGGCCCACACATCCTCCTGATACTCGTAGGTCGGAAGACCGAAGGCTTTGCGTATTTCCGGCGGCACGAAGGAAGGAGCTATGGAGCTGCGCGGGAACACGCTTTCATTCGCCCCCATAATCACGAGGTTACGGAAGTCCAGAGCGCGGGTTTCAAGCGGGCCCATAACCTGCAACCCGCCCAAAGGATCTCCCTCGAAAGGCACGCTCACGCCCGCCACAAGCTGCTGCAGCAGGCGCACCTTGGTGCGTGGAAGCAGTTCCAGATTCATATCCTTAAGCCTTTGCGCCAGCTGGTACCAGCGCTGGGCGAACTCCCTTTGCAGGTCGTCGAGATGAGGCGCCAGCGCGGCAATCACGTCGAGCAGGTACTCCAGCAGAGTGTCCGCGCAGGGACGGAAGATGATGCCCAGCAGCGGCCCGTCACCGAAATCGCCTTGCGGCACATAGTACTTGGAAGCGGCGACCACCTGGGCGACCCGCTCGCGTTCCTGCGGGGAAAGGGCGTCCCTCAACAGTCCGCTGGAGAAGATGTCGTGCACCTGCTTATGGTAGAAGAAGCACTGCCCGTCCTTGTTGCGCAGGTGCAGCTGAAGAGCCATCACATCCGTCATCAGCGCAGCCAACTCGCTGGAAGCCAGAGGGTAGCCCATTGTCACATTGACACCTTCCGGGCAATGCGGCATGCTGTTGAGTACGCTCATCAGCATGGTCTCGTCGCCCAGCACCACGGCAAAGTCCAACCCGCGCTGGTCCTCGGGCACCTCTGCGAGCAGTTCGGGCAGCAGCTTGGCCTGGCCGGTAGCCGAAGGGATGCCGCACACCATGACCTCAGGCTTTGCCACTCCCTCCGGGGAAGGCACGAAGGAGCCGGGGAAGTCCGCGAGGTTACGCTCCATGAAGTGGGTGCTGCCGTTGCCCTTGGCCCTGATCACAGGCCCTGCGTAGTCCCAGCTGAACTGCGCCAGACCCGCGGAATGCATCTTCCGGAGCACCTTGCGCTCGCATTCGTTCAGGGCATTCAGGCCCACGAAAACATAGCCGCTGACCTGAGGCAGGGCCTGGGCAAGTATATCGCTTATGCTTTCGCTTTCCAGCCTGTCCGCCAGAGCGCGGTAAATCTGCCCTTCATAGGCCTCGCCGTTTTCCTCCAGCGCCGAGCGGAAGCCGGTGTAGAGCCGGTAGAGCATGGACCACATAGTCACGAACTCCCCCTTCACATCGCGGGCGCCGCCTTGCGGCTTATGGTCCAGCGCATAGCCTGCCAGGCGCCTGATGGCCTCGGCCTGCCTTTCGTCCAGGTAGGAATAGTCATATTCCATATCCTTGAGCTCGCTGATGTTGGCAAACAGGCTGCGCGCGTCCACAAGGTACTTGTCCACATCATCGAAATCCGCAAGCAGCACGTCGCCCCAGCATATGAATTCGTCGAGGGTCTCGGCCTTCGGGTTGACCTGACGGTAGCACTCGTAGAGCCGCACAAGAAGGGTGATGCGGTCCGAGGCGCTGCGCCCGGTGGCGCGGCAGAAGAAGTCGTTGATGGTGAGCATGGGCGGCGCAAGGAAAGGCGAGCCGCTGCCGGACGCCACCTGAGCGAGGTAGTGCTTGAAAAAGACCAGCGAGCGCCTGTTCGGGAATATGAACATGGTGCTGCCCAAATCCGGCGCATCCGCCCAATGCGCTGCGACCTGCTTGAGATATGGAGTCATACTCTATTTGGAAAACTGCTGAAGAACGTTATCAGCCTTGATTTTGTCTATGATGGCGCAGACCAGCTTGTAGGCCGTGCTGTCCTGCGTGTACTGGGCAGGGACGGTGAAACGCACGCGGCCCTGCTTCTTGAGACGGTGGGCTATAGCACGCTTCTTGTCGTTGCCCGGACTGTAAACGGCCACCGAGTTGCCACCGAACATTGATACTATCTTCATACAAGGCACGTCGGTTTCTCCGTCGCCGAAGTATATCATATTGGTGAACGGCACCCTTTTCTTCTCTTCGGCCATGGAAGCGTTCAGGCGCTTGTTGTCCCGTGCGCTGAAAATGCCCTTGTTGATTTTGAACAGGAACTGCGTCTTGTTGGTGGAATCCACCGCTATTCCGGGCCATACGGCTTCGCCGCTCTCGTCGTAGATGAAGGATCCCGCGAAGATGTAGCGGAACTCCTTGGCTATGGGAGTGCCTTCGACTATCTCCTTGAGGCCGCTGGAATTGATGTAGTGCTCCACCTTCACGCCCTGGCTCCGTCCGTAGTCGTTGATGAGCTTGAACCATTCGCGCACACCTTCGAAAAGGACCACATCCTTACCGAATTCTCGAAATGACTCACTGCGCAGGCTGATGCCCTTGCTGTGGGCCTCATCGTACATCATCTTCATGTACGAAAGCACATTGGAGGCATCCTCCCGCACCGCAAGCTGGTTGGACATGTCCCAGAACTGCTCCGGGGTGGTGCCAACCGCCTGGATGAAACCGAATTCCTGCATATTTCCGGGAGAAAGAGTCCCGTCGAAGTCATAAACCAGCGCGACTATTGGTTTTCGCATAATTTTTGAATATTACTTGCTCAAATATAGCGATTTTTTGATACATTTGTTCTATGATTCAACATTATCTCCTGAACCTCGAGGCTACCATCAAAGAAAAATGGGATGAGCCTGCGCTCTGTTTCTTTCAGGGCGAGCAATTCACATTCGGCCAGTTTGCCGAACATATAGCACGTTTCCATCTCCTCTTCAGGGAGAACCAGATAGCAATCGGAGACAAGATTGCCCTCTGCGCAAAAAACACTGCCAGATGGGCAGTTTCTTTTTTGTCCGTTACTACCTACGGCACAGTGATAGTCCCTATACTTGCAGAATTCCATCCTGACAACGTCAACAATCTGGTTGACCACTCGGATTCCGTCCTGCTTTTCACAGACAAGGAAATCTGGAACAAACTGGACCCGGAGAAGATGCCGAAGCTCAAGGCCGTCATCAACTGCGACGATTTCTCCCTGCTTTTCAGCCGGGACAAGAAATTGAGCGCCGATTTTGCCGCTCTGGACCAAAGTTTTGCAGCAGCCTACCCGAAGGGATTCAGCCCTGCTGACGTGAAGTTCTTCACAGAAGACTTGAAGGCTCTGTCCATTATCAACTACACCTCCGGAACCACCTCAGATCCGAAGGGAGTGATGCTTTCCTACGAGAACGTCAGCGCATCCGTGAGCTTTGCCCACAACAAGATTCCTGTACCTCAGGGAGCCAAGATTGTTTCAATGCTTCCTATGGCCCACATCTACGGTCTGGTGTTCGAGTTCCTCTACCCTCTGAGCGGAGGCGCCTGCATCTATTTCCTGGGCAAGTCGCCGGCTCCATCCCTGCTGCTGAAGGCTATGAAGACTGTCAAGCCTTATCTGGTTCTGACAGTTCCTCTCGTAATGGAGAAAATCTACAAGTCTTCCGTCAAACCGGCTCTCAGCAAGCCTGCGGTGAAGATTCTGAGCCATATCCCTGGACTGAGGCAAATTGTCTTCAAGAAAGTGCGCTCTTCCCTGGACGCTGCATTCGGTGGCAATGTGCAGGAATACATTATGGGTGGAGCGGCCCTGAATCCGGAGGTGGAGAAGTGTTTCCACAAGATCGGGCTCAGCTACACTGTGGGCTATGGAATGACCGAGGCCGCACCTCTGCTTGCCTATGCCCATCCTTGGGAATATGCCCAAGGGTCCTGCGGCAAACCTGTTGACTGTGCCGAAGTGAAAATCGATTCCGAGAACCAGTTCAAAGTCGCAGGCGAAATTCTCGCCAAGGGAGCGAACATCTGCCTGGGTTACTACAAGAACGAAGAGGCTACCAAGGCTGCATTTACGGAAGATGGTTTCCTGCACACCGGAGACCTCGGCGTGATTGACAAGAAGGGCAATATCTTTATCAAAGGACGCTCAAAGTCCCTGATTCTTTCAGCCAACGGACAGAACATCTATCCTGAGGAACTTGAGGCTATTGTCAATAATCAGCCATATGTGCTTGAGTCAGTGGTAGTTGAACGTGCTGGCAACAAGATTGTGGCCCTCGTTTATCTGGACCAGGATGCCATAAAGAAGGACGGACTGGATGCACAGGCTGTAGCGGACATCCCTGAGATTATCCGTCTGACCGCCAACAAGAATCTCCCGGCCTATTCCCGCATCAGCAAGGTCGAAACCGTCAGCGAACCGTTTGCCAAGACACCTAAGATGTCAATCAAAAGGTTCCTGTATAAGTAAGGCGCCCTCGCGCCCGGGGCACCCCGGGGCCGGGGTGCTTCCCGGTTTTCCTGACGTGTAACGTTAGGACGAAAATCGCCATTCTACGCCTGTTTTACTCCTGACCTATGACGTCAGGAACTTGTCAACCTGCCTTCCAGGCCCCTCTATGGCACTTCCCAGTTTTCCTGACGTGTAACGTCGGGAAGAAAAACGGCCTCCCACGCACTTTTAGCTCCGGACGTGAAACGTTAGGAAATTGCCAACCTGCCTTCCAGGCTCCTCTGTGGCACATCCTGGTTTTCCTGACGTATAACGTTAGGATGAAAATCGGCCTCTCACGCCAGTTTTACTCCTGACGTGTGACGTTAGGAACTGCCTGCATGCCTTTTTGTGCTCTTATGACAGTTATTCAAAATCGTTTTGGGATTTACCCACTCGTAGAAGGCCGTAGAAAGCAGGTTCATCCCAAAACGACGACTTTTTGCCTCGTTTTGGGATTCACCCCCTCTGGAAGGC
>CAKMNE010000049.1 GCA_927798505.1 uncultured Bacteroidales bacterium | reverse complement strand
GCATTCTGCTTGATTGCTGCCTGAGCCGCTGCGAGGCGGGCGATAGGCACGCGGAATGGTGAGCAGCTGACGTAGTCGAGACCGATTCTGTTGAAGAAATTGATAGAATCCGGATCTCCTCCGTGCTCACCGCAGATACCGCACATAAGACCAGGTCTCTTGCTGCGGCCTGCATTGACTCCGTGCTCGACAAGTTTGCCTACACCCTTGACATCAATAGTCTGGAATGGATCGGTATCGAGAATCTTGTTTCCGAGATAATCTCCCATAAAGGTACCCACATCGTCACGGCTGAAGCCGAAGGTCATCTGGGTAAGGTCGTTGGTACCGAAGCTGAAGAACTCGGCAGTGCGGGCCATACGGTCAGCAGTAAGCGCTGCACGAGGAATCTCGATCATAGTACCGAAGTGATAGTCGATGGTCATATGGAACTGAGCCTCAACCTCGAGACGAACCTTCTCGCAGTAAGTCTTCTGGAACTCGAGCTCGCGTGCTGAAACGGTCACAGGAATCATAATCTCCGGCTGAGGATTGAATCCCTCGCCCTTGAGCTCTGCTGCGGCTGTGAAGATAGCACGGTACTGAGTCTCTGCAATAAGCGGATAGGTCACGTGCAGACGAACTCCGCGGTGTCCCATCATAGGGTTAACCTCGTGGAGGTTCTCACCACGCTTGTCAACTTCCTCAACGCTGATGCCGAGGTCCTTGGCGAGCTCTGCCCTCTTGTCCTCGCTCTTAGGAACGAACTCGTGGAGAGGCGGGTCGAGAAGACGGAACACTACCGGCTTGCCGTCCATAATCTTGAGGGTAGCCTTTACGGATGCCTTGATGAACGGCTCGAGTTCAAGCAGAGCTGCGCGACGCTCCTCCTCGGTGTTGCACATGATCATCTTGCGGAGCTTGGCAAGAGGAGTCTCGCTGTTCTTGCCGTAGAACATGTGCTCGATACGGAAGAGGCCGATTCCCTCTGCGCCGAACTGAAGTGCACGCTGAGCATCCTCAGGTGTATCGGCATTGGTGCGGATTCCAAGGCGACGGAACTTGTCAACTATGCTCATGAAGCGGATGAAGAGAGGGTTCTCTGATGCATCCATCGTGTCAATCTTTGAGCCGTAAACAGCACCCTTTGCGCCGTTGAGTGAAATCCAGTCACCCTCGGAGAAGGTCTGGGCGCATCCGGCGAAGCTGACTTTCTTATTCTCGAAGTCAATCTTCATGGCCTCGCAACCTACGATGCAGCACTTGCCCCATCCACGGGCAACGAGTGCGGCGTGTGAGGTCATACCTCCGCGGGTTGTAAGGATACCTGAAGAAGCACGCATTCCTTCGATATCCTCAGGAGAGGTCTCCTCACGGATAAGGATGGTCTTCTTTCCTGCAGCGGCTGCTTCCATAGCGGCCTCTGAGGTGAACACGATGGTTCCTACAGCTCCGCCCGGAGAAGCCGGGAGTCCCTTTGCAACAACCTCAGCCTTCTTCTCTGAAGCAGGGTCGAGGATAGGGTGGAGAATCTCGTCAAGCTGGGAAGGAGAAACACGCATAACGGCGGTCTTCTCGTCAATCATTCCCTCGTCGAGCATATCCATAGCCATCTGAAGTGCGGCGATACCTGTACGCTTGCCGATACGGCACTGGAGCATATAGAGCTGCTTGTCCTGGATGGTGAACTCGATGTCCTGCATGTCATGGAAGTGGTCCTCAAGGCGCTTGCGGATGCCGTCAAGCTCTGCATAAACCTCAGGCATTGCGGTCTCAAGGCTCTCGAGATGCTTGTTGTGCTCGGTCTTGGTAGCCTCATTGAGAGGATTCGGAGTACGGATACCTGCAACAACGTCCTCGCCCTGGGCATTGATAAGCCACTCGCCGTAGAACTTGTTGTCACCGGTCGCAGGGTTGCGGCTGAATGCAACGCCGGTAGCGGAGGTAGGTCCCATGTTTCCGAACACCATAGACTGAACGTTCACTGCGGTACCCCAGTCATCAGGAATCTTTTCGATGCGGCGGTAAGCGATTGCGCGCTTTCCGTTCCAGCTCTTGAACACGCCTCCGATTGAGCCCCAGAGCTGAGCCTCAGCGGTGTCAGGGAATTCTACTCCGAGAACTTCCTTTACGCGAACCTTGAACTTGTCGCAGAGATCCTTGAGCTCATCTGCAGTAATCTCGGTATCGGACTTGTAGCCCTTGGCTTCCTTGAGATCTGCCATCATGCGGTCGAGCTGCTGGCGGATACCCTGGCCGTCTGCCGGCTCGATACCCTCTGCCTTCTCCATCACAACGTCTGAATACATCATGATGAGACGGCGGTATGCGTCATATACAAAACGTGGATTTCCGGTCTTTTCAATCATTCCCGGAAGAGTTGCGGAGCAGAGACCGATGTTGAGGATGGTGTCCATCATACCAGGCATACTGCTTCTCGCACCGGAACGGCAACTTACCAGGAGCGGGTCCTTGGTATCACCGAACTTCTTGCCCATCAGCTTCTCTGTAGCTGCAAGGGCCTCGGCTACCTCTGCCTTAAGCTCCTCAGAATAGCCTCCGCCGAGAGCATAGTACTCAGCACAGCACTCTGTGGTAATGGTAAAACCTGCCGGAACCGGCATTCCGAGCTTGCTCATTTCCGCAAGGTTGGCTCCCTTTCCTCCAAGGAGCTCACGCATAGATCCATCGCCTTCGGCAGTTTTTCCGCCAAAACGATAGACTCTCTTTTTTGTTTCTGCCATAATTAAATATAGATAATAGATTTATTGTTTGCGGTTAACGGAGCGCGAAGATACTGAAAAAATCCGACACTGACAAACTTAGCGCATCAGCGACTCGAGTATGGTTCCGATGGCAGTTTTCCCGCCCGAATGAATCTTCAGAGGGCTGCCGTCCGTACGTGGATGTCCCAGAGGGAAATACATCACATCCTGCAGCAGCAGTTCGGCATCCACATAGTCGAAATCCGAATCCCTGATTTGGAAAAGGACTCCCGGAATCTCGGAAAACAGCACTCTGACGGGGTCTGCGCCTCCCGCAGAGCGACACAGGTCCGAAAGGTCGGCATCCATTCCTACTCCCGCTGCACACATTGAATCCAGCGCGGCCATCAAGCCCCCGTCGCCCACGGCACAGGCACTGACGGCAACTCCGTCCTCTACAAACTCGCGCACCACTTCGAAACAATCCCCGAAATAGCCCGTATCCTCTATCTTAGGGGCCGGGCCGCCTTCAACTCCGAGGGCTTGAGCAAGCAGGGACCCTCCGAGCCTGTACTCCGAAGTGTCGAAAGGAACATATATGAGCCAACTCTCAGGGTCGGGCAGAAGGACAGAAGGCAAGGCCCTCCCGGGCTCCGGCAGAGCCACTTTCACTTCTATCGCCGGCTCACCCTCGACAAGACTGTAATCAGCAATCTGCAGGTAAAGGTCGGCGGCATAGTCGGCAAGCCCGGTGACGCTCTTGTAGAAGGCCGCCATAGAGCCTACACCCTTGTCGGTCCAGTGCCAATTCACACTGAGATTGAGATCTTCCAGCACGAAATGGCCTTTGGAGCACAAGGCGTCCAACAGGGCAAAAGCCACGCGGGCCCGGGCATATTCCCCGGCGAAGGGGAAAAGCAACTTGCGCGACGGGCAGGCGCGAACCAGGGACAGGTAATCCCCCATCTTGTTTCCATCCAGGTCATAGGCCCCGACGGAAGGGTCCAGACTCTCGTCAATTATGCTTTCGGGGGAATATGAAAGCTGAGTCCCGCCAAGAATCTGACGCGGGCTAAGTTCCATCGGCACACCGTCGATGATGAACTTGGAATCAAGGATTGTTGAATTCATCATAGGATAATGCTCCAAAAATAGAAAAAAAACGCGAAATTTGACTCCCTCTTAGAATAATATGGAATACGAAGCTCTGATAGAAGACATATTTTCCCGCCATCCGAGCGTGCAGGTGAGCGGATTCGGGCCTAAATCCTACAAAGCCGGACTGGATGCAATGCGCGGGTTCGATTCCAAACTGGGCTCGCCCTGGCGCAATTACCGGATAATCCACGTAGCCGGGACCAACGGCAAAGGCTCCGTGAGTTCCATGCTCGCATCCTGCATGGCCGCGAAAGGGCAGAAAGTCGGCCTGTACACCTCACCGCATTTGCTGGATTTCCGGGAAAGGGTAAAGATTGTCAGGCCCAACGGATGGGAAATGGTCGGGAAAGACTATGTGCAGACCTTTCTCGAAGCCAATATGGAGAATATTGAGCGACTTTCCTTTTTCGAAATCACAACCGGACTGGCCTTCAGCTGGTTTGCGGAGCAGAAAGTGGATGTGGCGATTATCGAAGTGGGGCTTGGAGGCCGCCTCGACAGCACCAATATAATAGATTCCGGACTCTCTATTGTGACCAGCATAGGGCTGGACCATTGCGCCCTGCTGGGAGGCACCCGGCAGCAGATAGCCCGGGAAAAGGGAGGCATTTTCAAGAAAGGCACGGGCGCACTGGTCTGGGGCCACGATCCGCAGACGGACCCCGTGTTCGAAGAGTGCGCACACAATGCTGGAACCGAGCTGCACTACGCGGACGGGATGATAAGCGACGACCGTCTGGAGAGCATCGATTTCCGGTCTATGGACCTGCAAGGAGAGTATCAGAAAGACAATGTGAGAACGGTTCTGGCTGCCCTCAAATTGCTGTCAGTCGAAGCCGATGCCCACGCTCTGGAGCATACGGCCCAGAGGACAGGCCTTCGGGGCAGATGGGAAAAGCTCAGAATCGACGGAAGGGAGCTGATTTTCGACATAGGCCACAATCCCCCGGCTCTGACAAGGAACTTCGCACAACTGAGAAGCCTGGGAAAGCCCCTTACAATAGTCTATGGAGTAATGGCGGACAAGGCACTGGATGACATTGCCCCGCTGATGCCCTCAGATGCCGACTACATTCTCTGTGCCCCCAAAGGCAACAGGGCTCTGCCGGTGCCGGAACTCCACGCAAGACTCTCAGAACTTCGCCCTGAACTCAGACTTGAAGACGCAGGCTCGGTTGCCCAGGCTGTAGAAAGAGCAATATCCAAGTCTCAAATTGAAAGCGTAATCTACGTAGGAGGGAGCACATTCGTTGTGGCAGAGGCATTATTGCTTACAAATCGTAACTAAATAACGTGAACAAGTAACAAAAAAGCCCGAATCTTACAATCAAACGATTCGGACTAATGTTGCTCAGTTCTCAACTGATATCATATAACTAACTAACCGATGCAAAGATACGGCATTTTTCCGTAAATCAAAATTAATTTATTAAAAAATTACAAATTATAAGTAAAATCCGAAATCCCAGCCGCGGCAGGTCGGTGTGTAATGCAAATTATCGTCTTGACAGAGTGATACTTATCGTGAATTCTACTGAGCACTTTATTTTCGGAAGCACTGTCCAAAGCAGAAGTAGCCTCATCCAGAATCAGCACTGAACCCCTGTGCAACAGGGCTCTGGCAATGGCCACCCTCTGCGCCTGACCTTCGCTCAGCCCCCTGCCCTTCTCGGAACATGCGGTATCCAGTCCGGCCGGAAGTGACAGAATGAAATCGGCGTCAGCCGTGTGCAGAGCCTCTTTCAACTGCTCCTCAGTGGCATCAGGGCGGGCCATGAGCAGGTTTTCCCTAACGGTTCCGCTCAGCAGCGAATTGCCCTGAGGGACATACATGAAATTGCATCTCGCGCCCGGGCCGGCCTCAAGTTCTTCTCCCCTGTCATTGTAGAGCACTATGCTCCCCTCATCAGGTTCAAGCAATCCGAGCATCAACTGAACAAGGGTACTCTTGCCCTTTCCAGTAGGTCCGCAAATGGCCGTCATCGTCCCCGGTTTGAAATCGAAAGCAAGTCCGGAAATCACCGGAGGGCCCTGGGCCGCACTGTCAGGATAAGAGAAACTCAAGTCACGCCCCCTCAGCCCGGCGCATCCCTCGAGCATACGCTGCTCGACATCATATTCCTGAGGCAAGGCCTCGATTTCCAGCAGACGCTCTATGGAAGAGACCGTACGTATGAATGCGGGGATATATGAAGCCAAGCCGGCCACAGGTCTCTGCACCTGTCCTACCAGCTGGAGGAAGGCAACCATCAGTCCGTAGCTCACCGTTCCGTCCTTGATGCCGAAACAGCCCCACAGAAAGGCAAGCAGATAGCCTGCCGAAAAGCCGACCTGCATAAAGGTGCGCGACAGAGCCGAATAGCTCAGGCGCGTTACCGTCTTTGCCCGCTCCTGAGACTGAAAATCGTCCAGCTCGCACTCCACATCTTCCACACTGCCCAAAGTCTTCACCAGGGTCCTGTGCTGCAGATGCTCCTGCATATGACCCTGAATGCTGGAGTCCAGGCTGCGGATTTCATCGGTAAGCCGGCGCTGCCTGCGGAAAAACAGCCTTGCGCCAACGACGGCGACGGGCATAATCCATATCAGTATCCATGCAAGCGAAGGCGAAAGCACAAAGAGCATCACCGTTGCCGCAATCAGCTGGAAAAGAGTCACCATACAGGAAGGCAGGCTGGAGCAGATAAAATCCGACACCACGCGTATATCCTCTTCCAGACGGTTCACCACATCCGCGCTGTGGAAGCGTTCCCTGCCCTGCCAGGTGCTGCGCATGGCTTTGTCAAAAACAAGGCTGCGCATCCTTATCTTGGCATCTACAGTCAGTTTGCCTTCGCAGAAGCGGGAAGCGATGCGGGCGGCGACCTGCACGGCCATAATGCCCACCAGCACAAACACGGAAGTCATCAGGGGCTCCGGGCTTCCTCCCGTCACAATGTCGATTACCTTCTTGCTGTACCACACGAA
Source organism: uncultured Bacteroidales bacterium (assembly GCA_927798505.1). Lineage (GTDB taxonomy): Bacteria > Bacteroidota > Bacteroidia > Bacteroidales > UBA932 > Cryptobacteroides. The sequence goes on along the minus strand of CAKMNE010000049.1, from coordinate 2,239 downwards.
GGCCAGGGCGCATATTGCCTCAACAAGATATATGGCCCCGCACAGCAGCACCCTGCCGCGCACGAGCGAAAACATACGCCAAAGCCCATTGAGGCAGCTCCTGATGCCCTTCATCTGATTATTCCTTAACGACTCCGGCCTCTACCCACTTCTTAATCAGAGCCTCGGAGTCGCGAAGCGCGGTCTGGGCATCCACCTGGTATTCTCCCACCAGCAGATCTGCAAGGGTCTGCGCATCGAATTCCCGTCCTTCCACGCTCTTCCACAGAAAAGCGGCGGTGGAGTTGAGGGAAATCATCTTGTTGAAATTCACGAGGCCGACACCTTCCGGAACGACCACATTCTCGTCAAGCACAGTTCTGAGCTTGAAACCATCGATTATCTGCATACTGTTCTTCTCAATATTGCAAGCCACACGCGGCGAACGATGTATGGAAGGGAGTTCCAAAAACGCACCCTACGCGCATAACCTGCTGTTGTACAATCAATTTCCTTACCGCCAGGTCTGATAACCCTGGTGGCCTTAGCCTTTATGTCGGAGGAGAGGCAGTGCTCAGTCCCCCTCAGATTTCCGTCCCCCTTGAGTTCCACCTTTTCCCCGGCAATTCGCAGGATACGGTGGAGCACATACTGCCCCGGAGCTATCTCAGCCAGCACGGCATCTCCCACCGAAACGGACTCATTGCGCAGCAGCACGCTGTCCCTGTCGCCCACTATGAAGGGAAGCATGCTGCAGCCCTTGGTCAGCAGCTGCACTTGGTTCCCCTCTTTGACGAGGGCGGACACTTCAGCCAGCAGGACGGAGTTGGGAACTATCATATCCGCGCCTCCTTCACAGCCTTGCAGCATACTCTTGCGGCATCCTCATCGGGAAGGCAATCGAGCACGAAGCAAGGGACAGCGGAAACCGCCGCCTCGATGCTGCGGTGCAGCGCATCGCCCATCCGGGCGTCCGGTTTGAAGCCAGAGCAGGAGGAGTACAGGGAAGCATAGGCCTCGATTACGGAAAGGCGGGTCATATGGTTTTCAGAGCATCTCCTGATACGCACGAATGCCCCTACCGGATATGATTCATTGCGGTAGCAGGGCGTCTTTCCGCTCCACGGGGAGCCGAAGACGCGCACACTGCCGTCTGGCATTATCCTTACTATAGGATTGTCGTCGTTGAGCAGCCTTGCCCCTTCTATGCAGCGCAGCCACATTCGGCTTTGGGTGCTTTTCCCGGTTCCGCTCTTCGCAAGGAAGAGGTAGCCCAGCCCCTCGTGAGCTATCACGGATGCGTGCATCTCGAGGGTTCCGAGGGTAGCAGTGCGGAAAGCATAGAGCAGCATCAGCGAATTATTCACTGCAAAAAGGGCGTCCGCCCCGCCGCACACTTCCAATTTGGCATCAGTGAAGTCCCCGCTCATCAGGAGTCTGGCGGCAATCGGGTGGTCGGAAGTCACCGAAGACTCGCTGTACCACTGCTCCCCGCAGCGGAAAAGCTTGATTTTGGTTTCCCCCGGCTCGGTCGGCTGGTCCAGTACCAGCACAGGCTCAAGCTCGGGCAGCTTGTCAACTACCGTGAGGGTAAAGACGGGCTCGCCTTCAGGCTGCGGCACGGCAAACGGAGCATATTGGGAAAGGTCGGGCACAGCTGTGAGCTCAGACTTGAATTCGAGACAAAACAGATGGCCTGCGACGCAATAGTAATTTCTCATAGCCACAAAGATAGCAGAATTCGGACGATTTTCATTATCTTTGGCGCATGGAAGAAATCAAAGACGACATCAAACTCGAATACAACACCTCCCGCGATGCTCTCGGGATGTATGAATACGGAAGAAACGTACAGAACATGGTGCGTGATCTGAAGGCCATACCTGAGAAGGACAAAAGGACCACGCAGGCCATGGCCATAGTCAAGGTCATGGAACTGCTCAACCCTCAGGTGCGCAGCCTGGAAGACTATGAGCACAAGCTTTGGGACCATCTGTACATGATAGCCGGTTACGATCTGGACGTGGACTCGCCATATCCGTGCCCGGTCAAAGAAGAATTCGAAACCAAGCCCGTACCGCTTCCTATGAAGGGAACCAGAATCAAGGCTTCCCATTATGGACGCAATATCGAAAGGATAATGGACCTGATAGCCTCGGAGCCGGAAGGCGAAGTCAAGACTGCGCTCATCAGGTCGCTGGCAATCTATATGCGCCAGCAGTACCTGATATGGAACAAGGACAGCGTCAGCGACGAGACC
>CAKMNE010000048.1 GCA_927798505.1 uncultured Bacteroidales bacterium | reverse complement strand
ATCCTTTGCTAACAAAACCACCGCCATTCTGGCGATGGCAGGTTCAGCCATAGGCTAGGCCTTCTTCTCCCTCTCGCTGGGAATAGGCACCATCCTGACCTATGCTTCCTACATGAAGAAGGAAGATAATCTGGTCTCCACCGGACTCTACACAGCCGTTTTTGACCTGATATTCGCGCTCATCGCCGGTTTTGCCATTATGCCTGCGGTCTTCGTCGGATGGCGACTCAAGAAGGCGGAGGTTATACAAGAAATCCCCCGCCCGATTTACTTCATCGTCAAATGGATTGTTCCGGCGGTTATCGTCGCCATCTTCGTCTCCAATCTCGCAATGAAGTAAGGCCTATTGGTGTGACTTGTCCTGACCTTGGTTTACAGAGCCGATAAAGTAAAACACAATTGCAGCCCCAAATAATGAGATAATGTGAAATTACAGGTGATAATTAATCCGAAAACGTGAAATTATTGTGTTTTTGCATGGCTGATTATGTGAAATTAATTATATTTGCAATTGATACAAAGGAAGTTGATTATGGATAAGTTACTTAAGAGAAAGATTGATGCTTACTTAATAGCATGGAAGAAGAATCCTGATAGAAAACCTCTTATAATAAAAGGGGCTCGTCAGATTGGAAAGACTCGCTCTATTGAGTGGTTTGCATATCAGAACTATAAGAGTGTTATCCAAATTAATTTTGTAGAACAAACAAAGTATAAGAATATCTTTGAAGATGGATTTGAAGTTGATACAATCATTAAAAATATCTCGTTTCTTAACCCTGAACTGAAGTTTATTCCGGGAGAAACGATTTTCTTTTTTGATGAACTGCAAGCCTGCCCTAATTGTGCCACATCATTGAAGTTCTTTAATCTTGATGGAAGGTTCGATGTTATCTGTTCCGGTTCATTGATGGGAATCAATTACAAAGAGATAGAATCCAATAGTGTCGGTTATAAAGAAGATTACGAAATGTATTCTATGGATTTCGAAGAGTTCCTGTGGGCTAAGGGCTATGCAGAGGATTTCATAGAGGAACTTTACCAACACATGTTAGACGTTAAGCCACTTGCAAAATTGCAAATGGAGGTCCTATTTGAACTTTTCCGGGATTATGTTACTATTGGGGGAATGCCTGAGGTTGTAAATACATATATTAAGAATAAAAACTTTAGTGGAACATTGGGTATTCAGAAACAGTTGCTTAAAGACTATGAAGAAGATATTACCAAATACGTAGAAGGATTGGATAAAGCTAAGGTTAAAGCTGTTTACAATCATATCTCCACCTTCTTAGCAAAAGAAAATAAACGTTTTCAAATTACAAAGCTAGCAAAGAATGCAAGAAATAGAGATTATATAGGGTGTGTAGAATGGTTAGCTGATGCCGGTGTTATAAATGTATGTTATTGTTTGAATCTACCAGAGCTTCCACTTAAAGGGAATTATGATTCTAAACTCTATAAAATTTATTATAAAGACACAGGTCTGCTAATTGCATCTCTCGATGAAGAAGCCCAAGAAGATTTGAGAGCCAATAAAAATCTTGGCACATACAAAGGAGCTATATACGAGAATATAGTAGGAGATATGCTGGTAAAGCAGGGGTATAATCTCTACTATTATAGTAGCGACAGGCCTTCTCTTGAAATGGATTTCTTTGTAAGAGATGCAGATTCACTTGTTCCTGTAGAGGTTAAAGCCAATGACAGTGCAACAGCATCATTGAATAAGTTGTTGAGTGAGGATAAATATCCTGATGTAAAATATGGAATAAAATTGGGTTATAAAAATATAGGATTTAATGGTAAATTCTATACTTTCCCTTATTTCTTGACTTTTTTACTAAAGAGGTTTTTGGCAGAGAAATGTTAACAACGTCTATCTGCGGGTCCGGGACCTGCCCGACCGGTCAAAGCGTATTTCCAGAGATGCTTATGACCGAAGTCGGGCTTTACGGACGGTTGATTTCGGGACGGATTATTCCACCATACGCGCGCCGTCGGAGATGACAACGTCGTAAATCTTCGGCGCGTGACCGAACTTAGCGGTGAACTGCTCTGTGGCAGCCTTGACGAAATCGTCATAGAGTTCCTTCTTCACGAGGTTGATGGTGCAACCGCCAAAGCCGCCACCCATCACGCGTGAACCTGTGACATCCATCTTGCGTGCAAGCTTGTTGAGGAAGTCGAGCTCCTCGCAGCTTACCTCGTAGAGGCGGCTGAGACCGAAGTGGGTCTGGTACATCATCTCTCCCGCTATCTCATAGTCACCCCTCTCAAGGGCATCGCACACGTCAAGCACACGCTGCACTTCGCCGATCACGTACTCGGCGCGAAGGAAGTCCTCATCAGATATTTGCTCTATGACCTCGTCGAGCCATACTCTCTTGGCGTCGCTGAGGAACTCCACCTCAGGATGGTTCTTGCGTATGGCAGCGGCGGCATTCTCGCAGGATGCGCGGCGCTTGTTGTAGGCCGATGAGGCAAGTTCGTGCTTCACGCAGGAGTCCACAAGCACGAGCCTGTAGCCCGCCTTCTCAGGGTCAAACGGGAAGTACTTGTACTCCAGGGTCTTGCAGTTCAGGCGAATCAGGCAGCCGGCCTTGCCGAAGCAGGAAGCGAACTGGTCCATGATGCCGCACTTCACACCGCAGTAGTTGTGCTCTGTGCTCTGGCCGATTTTGGCAAGCTCGAAGCGGTCGAAGCCATTGCCGTTAATCTGGTCGATGGCGTAGGCAAAACAGCTCTCCAGGGCAGCGGAGCTGGAAAGACCGGCTCCAAGTGGAACGTCTCCTGCAAACACAGTGTCGAATCCCTGCACCTTGCCGCCACGCTTGAGAGTCTCGCGGCACACTCCGAAGATGTAGCAGGCCCAAGACTGGGACGGCTTGTCCTCCTCGTTGAGGCCGAACTCGCACAACTCGTTGTAGTCGAGGGAGAAGGCGCGCACCTTATCTGTACCGTTAGGGGCGATCTGAGCCATCAGGACCTTGTCGATTGCGCCCGGGAACACATAGCCCCCATTGTAATCGGTGTGCTCGCCGATAAGGTTGATGCGGCCTGCGCTGGCATAGAGATGACCTCCCTGGCCGAACAGTTCATTGAACTTGCTTTGAATCTTCTGTTTCATTGTTATGAATTATTGGTTTGTCTCGAATCTTCTGGTGAGCGCCACAAAGTCCTCCACGCCCAAGGCCTCGGCCCTGAGATTGAACACTTCGTCGCTTGTATCGATGTCTTCTCGCAAGAGTGGTTTAAGGGCATTTCTGAGCGTCTTGCGCCTCTGGTTGAAGGCTGTTTTTACCACTTGCCTGAAGAGCGCCTCGTTGCAGCCCAAATCGCTTCTGGAGTTACGGACCAGCCGGATTACAGCCGACTTAACTTTCGGAGGAGGGCAGAACGCTCCCGGGCCCACGGCCACCACATATTCGATGTCGTACCAGGCCTGAAGCAGAACGGACAGGATGCCGTAGGGCTTGCTGCCCGGCCCTTCGGCGATGCGGTCGGCAACCTCCTTCTGAATCATGCAAACTACCTCCAGGATGCGGTCCTTGTCTTCCAGAATCTTGAAGAAAATCTGGGAGGAGATGTTGTACGGGAAATTGCCTATCACGCGGTAGCTGCCGGGAAAGACCTTGTGCATGTCCAGGCGCAGGTAATCGGCCTCCATCAGCTTTCCCGCCATTCCCTGGAAATGGTTCATCAGATAGACCACGGACTCGGAGTCGAGTTCCACCAACTTAAGGTCCAGGTCCGGCCTTTCCACCAGGTATTGGGTAAGCACGCCCATTCCCGGGCCTATTTCGAGCACATCCCTCACGGGGCTGACCGACAGGGCATCCACAATCCTGTGTGCGATGCTCAGATCGGTGAGAAAATGCTGTCCGAGGGCTTTCTTCGCTCTTACTTCCATAGACTAAACATTGAAGAGGAAGTGCATGATGTCTCCGTCCTGCACCACATAGTCCTTGCCTTCGACGCCCAGCTTTCCGGCTGCGCGGCAGGCGGCCTCCGTCTTGAGGTTCACGAAATCGTCGTATTTGATAACTTCGGCGCGGATGAAGCCCTTTTCGAAGTCGGTATGGATGACTCCAGCGGCTTTCGGAGCCTTGTCTCCTTTGTGTATGGTCCAGGCCCTGCACTCGTCGCTTCCGGCGGTGAAGAAGGTCTGGAGTCCGAGAAGATGGTATGCGCCCTGGATGAGCCTTACGACTCCGGACTCTTGAAGCCCCATCTCCTCCAGGAACATCTGCCTGTCGTCGTAGTCCTCCATCTCGGCAATGTCGGCCTCTGTGCGGGCGGAAATCACCAGAATCTCCGCTCCCTCGTCCTTCACGGCCTCACGCACGGCGTCCACGTAGTCATTGCCGCTGACTGCGGAAGCATCGTCCACATTGCAGACATACATCACAGGCTTATTGGTGAGCAGGAAGAGGTCTCGCGCGAGGGCAGCCTCTTCGTCATTGACAAACTGGACGCTGCGGCAGGATTTGCCCTGAAGCAGGGCATCGCGATAGCGGGTGAGCAGCGCAGCAAGCTTTGCAGCTTCCTTGTCTCCCGCCTTGCCGGCCTTCTCGCACTTTCCAAGACGGGCCTCTACAGTCTCCAGGTCCTTTATCTGGAGTTCAGTGTCCACCACCTCCTTGTCCCTTACCGGGTCCACGCTGCCGTCCACATGGACAATGTTGCCGTCATCGAAGCAGCGCAGCACATGCAGGATGGCATCGCACTCGCGTATGTTTGCCAGGAACTGGTTTCCGAGGCCTTCGCCATGGCTTGCGCCCTTGACCAGGCCGGCGATGTCCACAATGTCCACAGTCGCAGGGATGGTGCGCTGAGGCTTGCAGATCTCGCTGAGCACCTCGAGGCGCTTGTCAGGGACATTGGTCGAGCCGAGATTCGGTTCTATAGTGCAGAATGGAAAATTGGCGCTTTGCGCCTTTCCTGAACTGATACAGTTGAAGAGGGTGGACTTGCCGACATTAGGCAATCCGACGATACCGCATTTTAATGACATATTCTAATAGATATAACATACAAATTTAAGGAAAATTCCGCATTTTTGCGGTATGAAAAGGACTATGATACTTCTCTTCTCGGCGGTGGCGGTTTTCTGGAATGTGGAGAACTTCTTCGACCCGCGCTCAGCATCTGCTCCTCAGTATTGGACAAGGTCCAGAATGATGACCAAGGCCCGCGCCATTTCCAAGGTGGTGCTTTCACTCGCAGACTCTACCGGTGCGCCTCCGGACTACGTAGCCCTCGCGGAGGTGGACAATGACTATGTGCTCAGGCAGCTGGTCTATCAGACTGCCCTGAGCGCTTACGGCTACCGCTATGTGCATTTCGATTCCAGGGATCACAGGGGAATCGACTGCGCGCTTCTCTACCGCGGAGAACGGCCCCGCAGCCGGGCTGTGCCGCTGGTCATGGATTCAGACACCCTTGCCACCCGCGACATCCTGCTTTGTGAGTTCGATTCGCTGACGCTTATGGTTTGCCATCTCCCTTCGAAAAGAGGGGGCTCTCAGGAGGCTGCCCGAAGGCGCGTCTGTGCGCTTCGCACGATAGATTCCCTGGCCCGTTTTATCCAAGGTCCGCTTGTGGTGATGGGGGATTTCAATGACACCCGCAGTGCGCAGTCGGATTCGCTGATGGGAAACCTTCGTGAAATCGAGCCGCAGGGCTTCGCTGGGACTATCAAATTCGAAGGACAGTGGGAACAGATTGACCGTTGCCTGGTCAAAGACCTGAACGGCGCCCTTGAGGTGTGCAACCTGGACATTCTTACCACTGAGGACAAGAACTATGGTGGGGTCAAACCCCTGCGCACCTTCTCAGGTCCCCGCTATCTCGGAGGAGTCAGCGACCACTACCCGATAATGCTACAGCTTGACACTTCAGTTATGCAATAGCCTTCTCCTGAACAAAACAACAACCGGAACCCTTACGAGTTCCGGCTATTTGCTATTGTGTGTATCTCAAGACTACTTCTTTGCAGCCTTCTTCTTCATTGAGGCACGTGCGGCATCAACCATAATCGGGGTACCGATCATAATTGAAGCGTAGGTACCGATGAGGATACCGAGGCAGAGGGCAACGGAAAGTCCGCGGATTGACTCGCCACCGAAGATTGCGATTGCAAGCATAGGGAGGAGGGTAGAAACGGAGGTGTTCACCGTACGGGTCAATGTAGCGTTGAGGGACTTGTTCACTGTGTCCTCGAACTTGTCGTTAGGATGCAGCATCAGGTTCTCACGGATACGGTCGAAGATCACCACATTATCGTTGATAGCATAACCGATGATGGTCAGGATAGCAGCGATAAAGGTCTGGTCAACGTCCAGGTTGAACGGAAGGATTCCGGTAAACAGTGAGAAGAAGCCGATGATGATAACTGCGGTATGTGCAAGTGAAACGACACCACCAAGACCCCAGGCCCAGCCCTTGAAGCGCCAAGCGATGTAGGCGAAGATCACAAGCAGGGCGAGAATCACGGAGATAATCGCATTGCGCTTGATGTCGTTGGCAATTGTAGCACCAACCTTGTCGGAACTGATGATACCGTTAGGGTTCTCCAGGGTAGAAGTGAAGCTGTCGAGAGTAAGGTCCTCTGCGAAGAAGCCCTTGAGAGCTGTGTAAAGCATACCTTCGATTTCATGGTCAACCTCTGAAGACTCGTTCTCGTACTTGTAGGAAGTGGTAATCTTCATCTGGCTGTCACCACCGAACTGCTTAACTTCTACAGAAGCGCTCTTCACATTCTCATCAGCTGCGGCAGCCTCGTTGAAGACAGCGAGGGTAGCCTCGCGGACATCCTCTGCAACAACCGGCTTGTCGAATCTTACGACATAGGTACGGCCACCGGTGAAGTCAACACCATAGGTAAAGCCCTTGATGAAGATTGAACCGAGGGAGATGAGGATGAGCACTCCGGAAACGATGTAGGACCACTTGCGTGCTCCGAGGAAGTTGGCCTTGGTGTTCTTCAGGAAACCTGCGGTCATCTTGGTCTCGAAGGTGATGTTCTTGCCCTTGCTTACGCGGTCTTCGAATACCAGACGGGTAACGAAGATAGAGGTAAGAACTGAAGTGATGATACCGATGATGAGGGTGGTGGCGAAGCCCTGGATAGGACCTGAACCGAAGACAGCAAGAACGATACCGGTAAGCAGGGTAGTAACCTGACCGTCGATGATTGCGGAATATGCGTTCTGGTAACCGTCGTGGATGGCCTTGCTCAGACCCTTGCCGGCCTTAAGCTCTTCCTTGATGCGCTCGTAGATAATCACGTTGGCATCCACTGCCATACCCAGGGTCAGGATGAGACCCGCGATACCAGGCAGGGTAAGGGTTGCGCCGAAGGCTGCAAGTGTACCGAAGAGGAGAACAACGTTGGTGATAAGTGCGAGATCGGCAGCCAAACCTGCTCCACGGTAGAAGAATACCATGTAGAGGAGCACGAGAATGAATGCGATGATGAAGGAGATGAGTCCGGAACGGATGGACTCTGCACCGAGTGAAGGTCCTACGACCTGCTCCTGAACGATGGTTGCAGGTGCAGGGAGCTTACCTGACTTGAGCACGTTGGTAAGGTCAGTGGCCTCCTCGATGTCGAAGTTTCCGGTAATCTGTGAGTTACCTCCGGTAATCTCGCCATTGACAACAGGATAGGAGTAAACGGTACCGTCGAGAACGATGGCAATCTGCTTGCCGATGTTCTCCTTGGTCAGACGTGCCCAGATGTTGGCGCCTTCTGCGTTCATGGTCATTGAAACGGAAGGAGAGCCGCCGCGCTGGTTGTCATAGGCTACGCGTGCGTCGGTCACTGAGCTTCCGTCGAGCGGAGCCTTGCCGTCGCGTGAAGAAGCCTTGATGGCAATGAGTTCGTAGATATTGTCAGCTGCAGCATACTGCGAAGGCTTTACTGACCACATAGGACGGAACTCGGCAGGGAAGATATCCTTGGTCTGCCTGAGCAGGGCGTTGACCTTTGCGGTATCTACCGCATTGGCAAGACCTATGCATGCTCCGCGACCCTGGGAGCCTACCGGGCTGAGAACGGAGAAGAGCGGATTGGCCTTGCGGTCAGCCTCAGAAACGCTTGCGTTTTGGGCATCCAGCTCAGCCTGAACAGCATCCTTAACCTCTGTTGCAGGAGCTTCTTCTACGCTGACAAGCTCTGCAAGAGCGCTGTTGGCCTCGGCGAGGTAAGGGAAAATCTCGCTGTTCTCGTATGTTGTCCAGAACTCAAGGGAAGCTGTTCCCTGGAGCAGCTTGCGGACACGCTCAGGCTCCTTGACACCAGGAAGCTCGACGAGGATGCGGCCTGTGTTTCCTATCTTCTGGATAGAAGGGGAAGCCACGCCGAAGCGGTCGATACGGTTCCTCAGCACGTTGAATGAGTTTGCAACGGCAGCATCGGCATCCTCCCTGATTACGCTGATGACCTCGTCATCGGTGCTCTCAGGCTTGATGCGCTCGCGCATCTCGTAAGTGCCGAATACCTGTGCAAGCCTCTGGCCTCCGGAAACCTCTTTCCAAGCTTCTGCAAAAAGGGTGATGAAGTCTGCGCGGCTGCTCACGGACCTCTGCTTTGCCAGAGCGATAGCCTGCTGGAACTCAGGAGTCTGCTCGCCTGCAAGTGCTTTCACGAGATCCTCGAGCTGCACCTGAAGCATCACGTTCATACCTCCCTTGAGGTCCAGACCGAGATTGAGCTCCTTAGCCTTTACGTCCTTGTAAGTGTAACCTGAATAGAATTTTTGTGATGAGATGGAATCGATGTACCACCTGCTCTCGTGCTTCCTGACGGAGTCAAGCGCGTATGCCTGATTCTCCGCAGCAACCTTTGTGAGGTCGAATGCCTCCGCCTTGGCCTCTGCATACTTGTCAGCCTTCTTCTGTCCTACCGCAGTAGCCACTGTGAAGGAGAGCTGCCAGATGCAGGCAAGGACGAGCAGGATCGTCACGAGTCTGATTGCGCCTTTACTTTGCATGTGTTTTATAAGTTTAAAATTATTATTTCTGTGCAAATCGCCAATAAGCCTGCAAATTTACGAAAAAATAGAAACAAAGAAAGGGACTAATGCATCTATTTTACTAAATTTGCAAAATAGCTTGACT
>CAKMNE010000047.1 GCA_927798505.1 uncultured Bacteroidales bacterium | reverse complement strand
CATCTCGCAGTCAATCTGCGTGAATTCAGGCTGACGGTCGGCGCGGAGGTCTTCGTCACGGAAGCACCTCACAATCTGGAAGTAGCGGTCATAACCGGCAACCATCAGCAGCTGCTTGAAGGTCTGAGGACTCTGCGGAAGGGCGTAGAAGGTTCCCGGGTTCATTCGGGAAGGAACCACGAAGTCACGCGCTCCCTCGGGAGTGGACTTGATCAGATATGGAGTTTCGATTTCCATAAAGCCCTGACCGTCGAGATAGGTGCGTATCTCCTGGGCGAGACGGTGCCTGAGGGCGAGTGCCCTCTGCAGTGGCGGTCTGCGCAGGTCCAGATAGCGGTACCTTGCACGAAGATCCTCACCTCCATCACTGTTTTCCTCTATGGTGAAAGGCGGGGTAACAGACTTGTTAAGTATGTTGATACTCTCGACTTTAATCTCAATTTCTCCGGTAGGAATCTTGGTGTTCTTGCTCTGACGCTCAAGCACCTCTCCACTGACCTGGATTACGTATTCACGACCCAGGGACTCGGCTTTCTGATGAAGCTCAGAGTCAGCGCCCGCGTCAATTACGAGCTGGGTGATGCCGTAGCGGTCACGAAGGTCGATGAAGGTCATTCCGCCGAGTTTGCGGGATTTCTGCACCCATCCCGCCAGGGTGACTTTCTTTCCTTTGTCGGAGAGCCTCAGCTCGCCGCAAGTATTGCTTCTGTACATAGCGTGTTTGTAATTTGCGCAAATATAATAAAAAGAGGCTGATTTGTGGTCAGCCTCTCCTTCAGTATTTTTGCTAATTATTCGTCGTCCTTTTCGGATGCGGCGTACTCGGCGAGGAGTTTGGTCTGAACATCACCCGGAACAGGCTGATAGTCAGCGAACTCCATTGAGAAAGTTGCTGAGCCGGAAGTGAGTGAGCTCAGGGTTGTCGAGTAGCGGTAGAGCTCTGCGAGAGGCACCCTGGCCTTGAGCACTGAGAAGCCCTTGTCGCTGCCGAGGTCTCCGAGAATACCGCGACGGTTCTGGATGTCAGACATCACAGCTCCCTGGTACTCGGCCGGAGTCATAACCTCAACATTGTAAATAGGCTCGAGAATCTTCGGACCTGCATTGCGGAAGGCCTCCTTGAAGGCGTTGCGTCCGGCGATGATGAAGGCGATTTCCTTGGAGTCAACCGGATGCATCTTTCCGTCATAGACGAAGACGCGTATGTCACGGGCGTAAGAACCTGTAAGAGGTCCCTCAACCATCCTTTCCTTGATACCCTTGAGGATTGCTGGCATAAAGCCGAGGTCGATGGCACCGCCAACAACGCAGTTGTAGAACTCGAGCTTGCCGCCCCACTCCAGGTCGGTAACTTCGGAGGTCTTCACATTGAGCTGGGTCTCCTTGCCGTCAATCATGAACTTGGTCTTGAGCTCACCCTCTGCAGGGCATACGAGAAGGTGCACCTCACCGAACTGGCCGGCACCACCTGACTGCTTCTTGTGACGATACTGTGCGGTAGCGACCTTGGTGATGGTCTCACGGTAAGGAACCTTCGGAGCAAAGAGCTCAACTTCAAGGCCGAACTCGTTGTTCAGGCGCCACTTCACAACATTGATATGCTGCTCTCCGTTGCCGTTGAGAATGGTCTGGCGAAGTTCCTTCGAGTACTCTACAACGACGGTAGGATCCTGTGAGGAAATCTTCTTCAGAGCATCGCCGAGCTTCTGCTCATCCTGCTGAACCTTGGCCTTGATGGCGCAGCGGTACTTAGGTGCAGGGAATACAATCTTCGGATAATCAAGACCTGAACCAGGAACGGTGAGGGTTGTGTTGGCCTTTCCGTTCTTGAGCTTGACAACGCAGCCCAAGTCACCTGCACGCAGACTCTGAACAGGCTCCTTCTTGGATCCTGCCACTGCGTAGATTGCAGAGAAGCGCTCCTTGTTGCCGGAAACGGTGTCTTCAAAATCCACACCCGGGGTGACAACGCCTGACATTACCTTGAAGTATGAAACCTCTCCAAGGTGCTGCTCCATTGTGTTCTTGTATATGAAAAGCGCTGCCGGTGCTGTCTCGTCGCACTTAGGCGCAACTGATACATTCTTGGTGAATTCGAGGAGACGCTTTACGCCGATGTCCTTCTTTGCACTTGCGCAGAAGACAGGATACACCTCACGGTTGGCGATTCCCACAGACAATCCGGCACGGATTTCATCCTCGGTGAGGGTGCCGACTTCGAAGAACTTCTCCATAAGGGTGTCGTCGAACTCCGCAGCCTTTTCGATGAGCTCCTGACGCAGCAGCTCTGCCTGATCGGCAAACTCTGCAGGGATATCGAGATCCTCTCGCGTACCGTTGTTGTCCTTGAAATGATAATATCTGTTGGTGAGGACATCGACAAATCCGTCGAAGCCTGCACCTGTAGAGGTCGGGAACTGAACGATAACCATTTTCCTTCCGAGTTCTTCCTTAAGTTCCGCCTCGGTTTTCTCCCAGTCGGCCTTGTCTCCGTCAAGCTGGTTAACGGCCACTACGAGAGGAATGTTGTATTTCTCCGCATAACGCAGAGCGCCTGTTGTTCCTACCTCGACACCCTGCTGGGCATTGATTACGAGGATACCATTCTCACAGACTTTGAATGCAGAAACCGCACCTCCGATGAAGTCATCGGAACCAGGAGCATCAATGATATTGATCTTCTTGTTCATGAACTCTGCGTAAAGCGGAGTTGCGTAGATCGATCTTTGATTGAGCTTTTCGAGTTCATCGTTGTCAGAAACCGTGTTCTTCTCCTCAACGGAGCCGCGTCTGTCGATGACTTTTCCCTCGAAAAGCATTGCTTCTGCTAACGTGGTCTTACCGGACTTGGTTGCGCCCAGAAGTACCACGTTGCGGATGTCTTTTGCTGAGTACTCTTTCATATTTGTTAATTTGTTTTAGTGTGTTTTTGTCCAACTGCCAAGGCAGAGTTCACAAATCTAAAGTTTTTTGTTTTCAAATCAAATGAATCGGTGAAAAATCCTTAAAATGTGAATTCGAACTTGTCATTGTCAATGGTTTCTTTACACAACTCGGACCGTTCCGAATTTAACATTGCAGAAACCAATATAACAACGAAAAATGACAGAGCAGAGTATTAAAAACAACATTCTTAAAGTCAGGGAATCACTTAATCTCACCCAGGAAGAAATGGCTAAAATGATAGGCTTGTCCCGTCAGGCCTACATCAATCTCGAGCACGGAGGCACCACGCTTGTCAACAAATGGCTGTTCCGAATGGCGGAAGCGACCGGTGTTGAATTGGAGGTGTTCCTTCTGGGTTTCGACCCGAGGGAAAGGTCAATCTCCCAACTCAAGGACATTGAAAGTTACGGGGAGAGAATCCATATGATGCAGGAAAAGGTAAATATGATGGAAAGGCTGATGGACGAGAAGGAAAGGGCGTTGAACGACCAGAGAATATTCAGTTCGTATCTGATAGGACTCCACCCGAAAAATGATTAAATTTGCGGCGTTATGCCGCGAGAAACCAATCTGCTGAATTACCGCCACGAAGGCGTGGTCGAAGCCGGCTGCGATGAAGCCGGAAGAGGCCCGCTTGCAGGTCCGGTCTTTGCAGCTGCGGTGATTCTCCCGCCTGATTTCCACCACCCTCTGCTGAACGATTCGAAGAAGATGAGTCAGAAAGCCAGGGAAGAGTTGCGTCCGATTATAGAGAGCGAAGCTCTTGCCTGGGCGGTAGAGGAAGTCAGTGCGGAAGAAATAGACCGTCTGAACATACTCTGGGCTTCCGTCACGGGTATGCAGAGGGCCGTGCGCAAACTGGCAGTAAGGCCGGAGTTCCTGCTCATTGACGGCAACAGGTTCCGCCCTTTCGACGGATATCCCTTTGAGACCATAGTCCACGGGGATGCGACCTATGCGTGCATAGCGGCCGCTTCGGTTCTCGCAAAGACATACAGGGACGAGCATATGCGGGCTCTCGCCGTGCGCTATCCTGAATACGGATGGGAAAGGAATATGGGCTACCCTACTCCCGAACATCTGGAAGCCATCAGGCGCTGCGGCTACACTCCGGAGCACCGGAAAAGCTTCCACCCCAAAGAACTTGAACCTACATTGTTTTAGATATGGACAGACAGCAGATACTTCAAGCCCTTGCGGAAGTGACCCATCCGGGCCAGGCGGGCAAGAGCATAACCGAACTCGGAATGGTTCGGGACATAGAATCAAACGGAAACAGAATTACTGTTACACTTGCATTCGGGAAGAGGCGCGACCCTCTTGCCGAGTACCTGATAGGGGCGACACGCGCCGCCCTGGTGCGCAATTTCCCGGGGTGTGAATCCGAGGTGAAGACCGTGGTTGTGGAAGAGCCTGCTCCGAAAAAGAAGGGGCTCGACCTGGACGACAGCACCATCAGGGGCATTAAGCATATCATTGGAATAGCTTCCGGAAAAGGAGGCGTGGGCAAGTCAACGGTGGCCGTCAATCTGGCCATAGCTCTTACCCGCCTGGGCTACAGGGTCGGCCTTGCCGATGCCGATGTCTATGGTCCTTCGGTGCCGACGATGACCGGCACCCAGGGCGCGGAGCCGGAAGCGGAAGAACTGGACGGAAAGGAGCTTATCATCCCTATAGAGAAATATGGGGTGAAATGGATGTCCATAGGCTATTTTGCAGGCGAGGACCAGGCTCTGATCTGGCGCGGCCCTATGGCCTGCAATGCCCTCAAGCAGATGATTCTGCAAGTGAAGTGGGGCGAGCTGGACTTCCTGCTCATCGATATGCCTCCGGGAACCGGGGATATCCACATCTCGCTGGTAGGAGACATCAAAATCGGCAGCGCGGTGATTGTGACCACCCCGCAGAAGGTGGCTCTCGCCGATGTGGCGAAGGGTGTGAACATGTTCCGCAATGACAATGTGAACTGCCGCATCCTGGGCTTGGTGGAGAACATGGCCTGGTTTACCCCTGAGGAGCATCCGCAGGAGAAGTACTATCTCTTCGGGAAGGACGGGGGCAAGAAGATGGCCGAAACCCTGGGCCTCGAGCTGCTTGCACAGATTCCTCTGGTGCAGAGCGTACGGGAGAGCGGAGATGCCGGAGAGCCTGCCGCCCTTTCCACAAGGCCTGACGCAAATGCCTTCCTCGCACTGGCGGCGAGAGTGGCTGAAATAGCATAAGACACTGACAATGGCGAAGAAGAGTTCCGAAGATACCCCTATGCTGAGGCAGTATTTCGCTGTCAAGGCCCAACATCCCGAAGCCCTGCTGCTTTACAGGGTGGGAGATTTTTACGAGACCTATTCAGACGATGCCCTGCTTGCCAGCAAGGTGCTGGGGCTGGTTCTCACCAAACGCTCCAACGGGGACAAGGAGCCGACTCCTATGGCGGGCTTCCCGCACCACGCGGTGGAGACTTATCTGCAGAAACTGATACGCGCAGGCTACAAAGTGGCCATATGCGACCAGCTGGAAGACCCGGCATTGGTTAAGAACAAGCTTGTTAAACGAGGTGTTACAGAAATACTTACCCCGGGAGTAGCCTTTGGTGAGGGGATGCTGGACCAAAAGGAGCACAACTGGCTCGCGGGATTGAGTTTCGACGGCCCGAAATGCGGTGCCGCCTTCCTTGACGCATCTACCGGAACCTTTCAGGTGGCAGAAGGAAGCTTGGATTACATTTCCACCCTCGTGGGTTCTTTCCGTCCGAAGGAGCTCGTGGTCCAGAGAGATGTACGCGAGGCGGTGAGGGAGAAGTTCCCTGACTGCTACATCACCACTCTTGACGAATGGGCCTTCGTGGAAGATGCGGCCTATCAGAAACTCTGCCGCCAACTGGGCGTGAGCAGCCTCAAGGGCTTCGGGGTGGAGCAGTATCTGCTCGCCCTGTGCAGCGCGGGGGCTTTGATTTTCTACCTCGAGCAAACGCAGCATGTGGGGCTGCGCAACATCTGCAGCATCTCCCGCATTGACGAAGGGAAGTTCGTGTGGATGGACCGCTTCACAGTGCGCAACCTTGAGATTTTCGAATCAGCCTCCGGAAGGGACGGAGTCAGTCTGGTGGACACCATAGACCGTTGCTGCAGCCCTATGGGCGCGAGGCTTCTGCGCAGCTGGCTGGCAATGCCGGTGATGGATCTCGACGAACTGGGAGCGCGCTACGACACGGTGCAGTATTTCGTGGACAATGAAGAGAAACTGGCGGAAATCCAGGCACTTATCTCTAAGGTAGGCGACTTGGAGCGCATCATAGCCCGCGCGGCTACGGGAAAGATACAGCCTCGCGAGCTGATGCAGCTCGGACGCAGCCTCGAGCAGATGGAACCTATACGCAGGCTCTGTGAGGAGTCTGGCGTGGCGGCGATGCAGAAGATGGCACGCCGGATGAAGGACTGCTCCCGCCTGATAGCAAGAATCAACTCCACGATGAACGAAAACCCGGCCGCGCAAATCGGCAAGGGCGAGGTGATTGCCCGGGGTGTGGATGCGGAGCTGGACGAGCTGCGCGAAATCTCAAACGGAGGCAAGAACTACCTGCTTCAGATGCAGCAGAGGGAAATTGAGCGCACCGGCATCAACTCCCTCAAGATAGGATACAACAATGTGTTCGGCTACTACTTCGAGGTGCGCAATACCTTCAGGGACCAGGTCCCTGCGGAATGGGTGCGCAAGCAGACGCTGGTAAGCGCGGAGCGCTATATTACTCAGGAGCTTAAGGAATACGAGGAGAAGATACTCGGAGCGCAGGAGCGCATCTACGCCATAGAAGCCAGGCTGTACTCGGAGCTGGTTGCCTTCATTCAGGGGAGCATTAAGGAGATTCAGACGAACTGCGGCGTGGTGGCCAGGGTTGATGTGCTCGAAGGCTTCGCGCAGCAGGCCGCGGACAGGGGGTATTGCCGTCCGGTAGTGGATAAGAGCAGCGTGCTGGATATCAAGGCCGGCCGCCATCCCGTTATCGAGACGCTTATGGCACCAGGGCAGGAATATGTCCCTAACGACGTGCACCTGGACAGCACTTCTGAGCAGATTATGATTCTCACCGGCCCGAATATGGCCGGAAAGTCGGCCCTGCTGCGCCAGACTGCGCTGATTGTGCTTATGGCCCAGGCGGGAAGCTTCGTGCCGGCAAGGGAAGCGCGCTTCGGATTTTTCGACAAAATCTTCACGCGCGTGGGAGCGACGGACAACATATCCCGCGGCGAATCGACCTTTATGGTGGAGATGCTGGAGACCTCTATGATTATGCACAACCTCAGCGCCCGCTCGCTGGTGCTGCTCGATGAGATAGGGCGAGGAACCTCAACTTACGACGGTATGTCGATTGCGCGGGCGCTGGTGGAGTATATCCATAAATACGGTAAGGGGGCAAAGACCCTCTTTGCTACGCACTACCATGAGCTCAACGACCTGGAGGAAAGCCTGCCTCGCGTGCACAACTACCATATTGCCGTCAAGGAGCAGGGCAAGGATGTGATTTTCCTGCGCAAGCTGGAGAAGGGCGGAGTAGCTCACAGCTTCGGTATCCACGTGGCGCGTCTGGCCGGTATGCCGAAGGAGGTTATCGAGACTGCGGAGCGCACGCTCAAAGAGCTGGAGAGCAAGCAGAGCAGCAGGGACGAAGGGGTGCAGTTGTCCTTCTTCCAGCTGGACGACCCTACGCTGAGTTCGCTTCGTGAGAAGCTCGCCGCCGCCGACCTGAACAACCTCACCCCTCTGCAGGCCTTTGACCTACTCCGGGAGATGAAGGCCGAAGTCGGGGTTTAGTTTCCAGCCTGTCTATTTTGCTATTTCGCCCGCAAGAGAGCCTTGTGCCAAATCGTTTGGTGAGCGATGTGCCTCTTGGTCATTCCACCGTGGAAGGTGATTTTGTTTTTTTGGGGGGGATGAAATCCGTCAGGATTCCGCCAAGTTTCAATAAAGAAAACCGAACATCCAGAGAGGAATTTGGTTATCGAACACATATTCAATATTGTCCTTGACCACATAACCTTCCTTGGCATCGGTAATTTGCTTCTTCCCTTTCTTCCTTCCTCCAAGCTCGAAAGTCTTACCATCAATCTCAAAGTCGGATATAGGAGACTCGAGTGTGTTGAATATCTCTTTTGTCCAGCAGAAGAATATTGTCTCACGTGCGTTCCCGACATCTGCTTTTCCTCCGGAGAGTACATAGGCAATATTAGGATTGTGCAAGTATAACTTGTCCATCTTGCGCAGGATAGCGTCCCCATTTGCTTTCATTCCCAGTGCTGAAACCAGTTCGGCTTTTTCCAGGTACTCAAGGTATTTGGGCAGGTCATCACGGTCGATTCCCAAATCTCTAGCCATACCGGAATAGTTGATAGTCACGGGGACGCTTCTGGAGATGTAATACATAAATTTTTTTAGTTTCTGAGTGGCGGCGATTGTCATCTTTGCATACTTGGGGATATCCAACTCTACCGTTGTATTGATGATTTGTCGAAGACGGGTTTCAAATTCCGGCTCCTTGCAGAAAGGATAGCAGCCACTCTTCATATATTCATCAAAATATTTGAGAGGGCGCTCCGCGCCATAAGGAAAATCCACTTCTCCCTTCAAGATTTCCTCCATAGTAGCCGGCTTTAATGACCAGCCGCAGCGGAGATTAAGATACTCCCTGAACGACCAGACCGGAAGGTGGTATTCAATGACACGGCGGCTCAAATCTGCACCGCCATCTTTCAAATCCAGCAAGGAACTCCCCGAATAAATAACATTCAGCAAAGGGAGGCTGTCATAGATATTTTTAATTTCCCGGCTCCAATGTTCGTATTTGTGGATTTCGTCAATATACAGATACTTGCCGCCTCTGGCGAAAAACTCCTTGGCGGTATCCAGCAGAGTATGTGCGCTGAAATATATGTCGTCAGCTACAACATAAAGAGACTCGTCCTTCTTGTTGCTGAGTTTGATATGCTGAAGAAGAAGGGTTGACTTTCCTACACCTTTTTGTCCGAGTATTCCAAGAACACGGACATTCCAGTTGATAGTATTGTGCTGCTCCCTGAAAAAATCCATCGGAGTCAATTCCAGAAGCAAATTGAACTGTTCATAAAGTGTCTGCATAACAAATTGCGGTATTTATCCGGCACAAATATAAAAATATTGCGGAAACTTTCCCGCAATATTCCCCAAAAATTGCGGATGTTTATCCGCAATGTGATTTTGTTTTACTTCCCTCCCTTACGGAAGAACGGGATGGCCATCAGCGGAAGGGCGAGGATGGCCATTGTTGCGCTGA
>CAKMNE010000046.1 GCA_927798505.1 uncultured Bacteroidales bacterium | reverse complement strand
GAACTGCTGTGCTTGCTGTGAATTTCGTAAACTTGTCCGGCCTGGGGATCTGAACCCAGAACCTTGAGAGCATCTGCAACTGTCTGATATACATGGGAGTCGAGTGTGTTCTGATGTGCGTGGAATACCTCCACCACATAGCCTTTTGCTTTCTTTGTCTGGTTCATACTGTTTCAGTTTTAGTTAATACTTTTGTAAATGTACGATTTTTTCCTTTTCTCCGTACACTTTTCAGCAAAATTCTTGGGTATTTTCTCTCCGTATTCCTGTCTCCCTCTGTCACCTGCCGAAGGCGGATTAGCGGGAGGATTAGAAATCATAGCCTATGCCCAGCAGTAACTCGCTGAGTTTCAGGGCGGTGCATGAGTAGCTGAGGGAAAGGTTGACTCTTCCCATATTGAATATGGACCCGAGTTCGAAGAGCAGTCCCTTTGGGCTGCGGTCTGCAACCCGGGCCCATTTCCCGCTGCTGTCCTCCCAAAGGGTGAGCGCGCTGCCGTAGCCCAGCCCCGCGTATGCCCTGAGTCGGCCGTTTATCCTGTAGCACGGCCCAATGCTCGCCTGGGCGGTGAAGTATGAGGTACTGCCGCTGGTCCATATGGTACCGTAGGAAGTCGTTCCGTCGGAAAGGCAGTCGTAGGCGTAGCCGCGGGGAGCGAAATTGCTTCCGGCACGGATATATGCCCCAAGAGGGGCGTCGAGTGGGTCAAGCGCAAGCAGAATGCTGTAACTTGGTTTTGGATAGACACTTACGCAGACTATCCCGCTGAGGAAGTACTTCCTTCCAAGCAGCACGGACAGGCTTGCCGGCTTCTTTTGCGGAAGTGGCACTTCAAGAGCGTCTATGTGCGCCCATTCCAGATGTTCCGGACAGGGAATCTGCTTTGCGGGACGCTCCACGACATAGTCTTCGGGGTTGACCGGAGGCGGAGGCTGCTGCCTCGAGAGAGGTCTTTGAAGCACGATAATCTGAGGCGGAGCAACCGCCTGAGCCTTAACTTCGGCTGGCTTCGCAACCGGCTGAGTGTCCCTCTGCCTTGGACTTTGAGCTTCAAGGAAGCGGTCCCGTATGAGTGCAAATCGCTCTTCCTGCTCCTCGCTCATCTGTCCCGAGGCTTCCTTGAGTTCGCTTTTCAGGCTGTTCAGTTCCCTTATGAGCTTGCTGAATCTGTGCTTGGGAATCTCCTTCCCGCTGTCTGCCTGCCGTTTGAGATCCAGGCACTCTTGACATAGAATCTCGTATCGGTCCAGCACCTTGTCCCAGTTCCTGGCCTTCGGGGATGCGGAGGTCAGGCAGCACACGAATAGAAGTAAAATCAATGGTGACAGGTGGCTGGATTTCATAACAAATTGTAAAAATACACAATTTTTTTGTAGTTTTGGGCGATGAATACTACTTGCGTATCAGGCTTTTTTGAAGAAAATGACTCCTTCTCCCCACAGCAGGAGCTGGAGTTGCTGAGCCGTTCGCAGAACGGAATTTTCATTCTCTATCGCACCTGCTCCGAGGGCAGGTATTATGTCCTCAAGGCCTTGCAGCCGGATTACAGGGGCAAGGCGGTCTATGAAGAAATGCTGCGCAAGGAATATGAAATCGGCGCCGCTCTGAAGCATCCCAATATCAGGGAATACTATGACCTTTTCGAGCACCCCGAGCTTGGCAATTGCATAAAAATGGAATGGGTGGACGGAGATGCGCTCAGCAGCGAACTGCCTCTGAGCCGCTCCGAGCACAAGAGGCTGCTGGGACAGCTGCTGGACGCGGTTTCATATCTTCACCTGCATCAGGTTATCCACCGCGACCTCAAGCCGGACAATATACTCGTTACCCGCAACGGCCGCAATATCAAGCTCATAGACTTCTCACTTGCGGATTCGGACTCATATTCCATACTCAAGGCCTCGGCCGGAACTCCGCTCTACGCGGCGCCCGAGCAGCAGGAGGGCCGGAAGGGGGACTGCCGCAGCGACATCTATTCGCTCGGGGTGATACTGCTGCCCTTTGCCCGCAACAAAAGGCAGCGCTCGGTGGCTCAGAAGTGCCTGAGGAAGGACGCCGGGCAGAGATATGCTTCGGTGGGGCAGCTGCATAAGGCTTTCTTCCCTCAGATCCAGAACCGCGTGCTGATTATGCTTGCCCTGCTTGTGCTTGTGCTTTCCGGCGTGGGATTGATTCTAACCGACCGTCTGCAGGAGGCCAGGAGCATATACCGGGACCAGACTATAGACAACATTTTCCTTCAGGCAACGGAGCTGCTCGAAGAAGCCGGGGGAGTGGAGGACTAGTCTTTTTCCACCAGATTCAGACCGTTGAGCTTTCCTGCGATGTAGGAAGGGGTGTGTTCGCCGTTTCTCAGTATGGATGAGATGTAGAGAGGGTAGCCGGGGATGAAATGGGCCTGGAAGAAGCGGTCGCCGGCACAGAGCTGGGAATTGATGCTTTCCATTACTTCAAACTCACATTCGCCAAGGTAGCGAAGTCGTACGACGCGGTCGGGTTCCCAGCCTATCCTCAGGGTGTCTCCGGCCTTGAGCTCTTCTGCCATTATGGCTTTGCTGGAGAAGAACTGGGAACTGAACTCGCTGTTGTTCTTGAGATTCTGCACAAACTCGCTGAAGTTCCTGTATCCCAAATAGCGGCTCAGGATGTCAAGAGTGCTTTTGCGCGGGGTAGGCTTCATGCTGACATAGCCGTAAAGCCTTTTGAGGGTGGAGTTGGACAACAGTTCTCCGGTTTCCTTTTCTATTATGATGGATAATGCTTCGAAGTCGGCAGTCGTGCAGAGTTCCCTGCCCACCTTCTTTTCCACCTGTTTGAGAAGGCAGTTCAATTCCGGTATTATGCTTTGTTTCATCAGTCTTTGTATTTGAATTCTATTGAGTTGTCAGCGATTATTTCTTTGATTCTCTGGCCTTTGGACAGATAGACCGTCTTCAGATAGCTGCAATCGCTCAGGTCGAGGTAGTTAAGATTGAGGTTGCGCGAAAGGTCCAGGGTGGTGAAACTGTTCAGTCCGCAGGTGAGCCTCTCCAGGCTGGTGCATTTCGAGAGGTCTATGCTGTCGAGATAGTTGCCGTAGCAGTCGAGCTCTTTGAGTTTGGTGCAGCCTTGCAGTTTCAGCTTTTCCAGTTTGTTGAAGCGGCAGATCAGGGTTTCAAGGCTGGACGGCAGATTCATATCCTCTATCAGGTTGTAGCTGCAGTCCAGGTAGCTGAGGGAGGTGTTTTTGCTGAAATCTTCGCAGATCAGGCTGCCTTTCCATATGCTGCCCCTGGCAGTGAGGCTCTTCAGATTGCTGAAGTACTGTATGCCGTCGAGGTAGATGATGTTGTCGGTGCAGAAGTCCATTGAGCTTACGCTCAGGGCTTCGGCGTTGCTGATGCTTTTGTCCGAGTTGGCATCGCAAAGGCTCAGAAGGTAGGCCAGGAAGTTTGCGTCGCTGATAACGACGCCTCCGCTCGGAGGCAGCACCGGCTGGGGCTCCGGTTCCGGTTCCGGCTCCGGCTCCGGCTTTGGTTCTGGCTCCGGTTCCGGCTCGGGTTCAGGTTCCGGTTCTGGTTCAGGTTCCGGTTCTGGCTCAGGCTCGGGTTCAGGCTCGGGTTCTGGTTCGGGTTCTGGCTCCGGTTCTGGTTCCGGCTCCGGTTCCGGCTCTGGCTCTGGTTCTGGTTCCGGTTCCGGCTCCGGTTCCGGCTCTGGCTCTGGTTCTGGTTCTGGTTCTGGTTCTGGTTCTGGTTCTGGTTCCGGTTCCGGCTCGGGTTCCGGCTCGGGTTCTGGTTCTGGTTCTGGTTCTGGTTCTGGTTCAGGTTCGGGCTCAGGCTCGGGCTCCGGCTCGGGGTCAGGTTCGGGCTCTGGTTCCGGTATCGCGCCAAGATAGAAATCGTAGAGCACGGTGCGCAGTTCGCTGTTGGAGTTGCGCGCCCAGGCATAGAACAGATAGTTGGTCCCAGCCGGAATGTTTGCCAGTTCCAGCCTGAATACATTGCCTTCGAGGGTGCAGTGGTATTCGTAGAGTTCCGTGACCCTGCGCCCTACCGTAAAGCCCACATCGGAGATTCCTCCGTTTTTGCTGAGCTGAGCTTCGAGCACCACCTTGTATCCCCCGATCAGCTCAGTGATGCTGTAATCAACCCTTACGAATTCCGGAGCACTCAAATCATCCGGCTTTATGGCTACCTGCATGCAGGAGCCAAGAGCGAGCAATGCCACGACGCTTGATATGAGTGCTCTGAATTTCATACTAATTCCAATCGTTTATTCCACCGCCGATGTTGATGATGACCTTGTCCGGGTTGGAAGTGAGGGTTATATTCATTGTATGTCTGACCCCGGATTCGAAGATAAACCTTGTGCTTACCAGATAAGACACATTATTCGCAATAATCTCAACAAGAGGAACTGAACTGAGGATTTTCTGGGGAACCAATATTGCTGAATAGTGGCCATCACCCCATTGGTGGGCAATAATGGTACCCGTAGTACCGTATGGGTTCTTCTCTATTTCTCCCCTTTCTAGGTCTATTGTTGCCGATGTCGTGGTGTTCATTATCCTGACCTCCGCTGTCGACGGCAAATCGCCCTCATAATCATCTCCTTTAACAAGATTGATGTCGAGTCTGGAGAGTTTGTGCTTGAACTGGAGTGCAATATCACCCTGGCTCTGGTGCACGCCTTTGGCCTTCGCCCACATAAAGTCACTCAGAGTGAAACCTCCCTGTCTCTGGTCGGATTTGACTTCAAAGATATAGTCGTCCACCGAGTTGAGCTGCGGATTGAAAGGGTAGTAGGCCAGAATGTCGAATACGGCCTCGTCCTTCCACCAGATTGGAGGAGTGACTGTCCATTTGCTTCCGTCAAAGCTGGCTTCGGCATTGTTGGCCCAGTTTCCTGAAATCTGAAGCGGGGCGGGTATGCCGTCAACATACTCCACGGCGTATATTCCGAAGGCGTCGCCCTTTTCGAATGCGCTGTCTGTAGCTTTGGTTCCCGGTAATGCAGGTACGAAATGCATTATTGCTTCATCCGTGAACAAATCTGTTTGTCCGGAGCATCCGGCAAGCGCCGAAAGCGCTGCTGCGCAACACAATATTATACTATATTTATTCATAGACGTCTATTATTTGATTTGAGGCCTTTTACCCATAAACACAGGTTCACGGCTATTCAAAGTAGCAGTTCTTCCGTCATCAGTCAGAACAGCCTTTGTAGAAGCAGTGCTTACGGCTTCAACCACATCGTTCTCAATAAAGTCATCAAGGCTCCAACTCTGACCTGCATACTCCATAATCCTCTTGTATATTTCAAACCGGCTTATGGTGCTGTAATATGGAATATCATTGTTCATACAACTGTTCTGCTCGCTGCGATACACTCCTCTATTGTGCATATAACCACCTTCGAATATATCCACGAAGGTGCTGTATTTCTCGTGGAATATGAAATCGCGCCAAGGCACATCGCCCATCTTGCCGGAAAGGGAGAGGTTCTGGAACCAGCCCAGGGACTGGAAGGCCTGCAGTTCAAAAGCGTGAGGGCAGCAGGTACAGCTGCAACTCTGTATGAATGCATTGTGGTAGATGTACTCATCCCCGAGTTTTCCGAATCCGTGGCCCCCGGCTTCGTGCTGGATAACTCCACGGAAGTCAAGAGGATAGCCGTAGTCGCTCATAGGGCAGTAGGCGATTGCTGTGCCGTCATCCCACATGTAGGTAACTCCTCCGTAGTCCTCGGTGTTCGGAATCATTATCACAAGAGTCCTGTTGATGTTGTCGTTATTCACGGTAGGAGCCTTGCAGGCGTACTGGAGCACTTCATAATAGTCGTCATCACCGTTTCTTGTGACTCCTCCGTTGGTTGCGGTGTTGAAGCGGGTCTGGACTATTGTGTTTACTGTACCTATGCCAGATTCCGGGGATACGGGAACGGCAGTATATACATTGAAATAGTCTTTGTAATACTTGTACGGTTGGATGCTGAAGAAGTTGTCGCGGGTCTCTTCCATAGCCTTGAGGAGCTTACCTTCGCTGATGTCCTTTGCATTGAAGCCGTCTCCGAGAATGACTATGTTCACGCCATTGCCTTTGCTGGCAGTCTGAAGGGTAATCACCTCATCTTCAGCATATGCGTAGTCATACTGGCTTACTGAGAGCTTCGTCTGGTAGTCTTTGCCGTCAAGCTCGAATACCACTTCGCCACTTCTTGTACTGCCGTCCTGAGGCTTCTGGGCGAAGGTGAGCTGAAGGGCTGTCTTGCCGTGTCCGGAGGTCTGACTGAGGCTGACCCAGTCCGGCTGGGATACTACAGACCAGTCATCATCGGCGGTGAGTACCAGTTCGCGAGTGACGGAGGTATTGATGGCCGTTGCCACCATTGGACGTATTACCAGATTGCGGTAAGCGGCTATTCTCTTGAATTCTCTCCATCCGATAGCTGACTGATATTGAGCCTCATAGCCTTCAGGCACTTCGAGAGTAAAGTTATCTTTCGGCACTCCGTTAAAGCTGCCGTCCTGGACATAGGCTGGGATAGTTCCTTTGCAGACAATGCGGCCTATGCCGAAACAGTTTTGGAAAGCTTTTGCCTGGATGTTTTCCAATTCTTCCGGAAATATTACTCCTTCCAGCATTCGGCATTCTTCAAAGGCTGAAGCCCCAACGCTGAGAATATCGTCCGGAAGTTCCAGAGTCCCCATCAGTCTCCAGTTATAAGCGAAGGCGCCGTCACCAATGAATTTGACCGTTTTTGGAAGGATTAGTGTTCCTGAAAAATCGCATCCATAGAATGAATAGCGGTTGATTACTTCAATTCCTTTAGGCAAATGCAGTTCGCCTTTGAGTGCATTACCCTTGAATGCGGCTTCACCAATTGCGAGAATACCGTCGTGCAGTGTCAGATTTCCATTGAATCCGGATTCACAAAAGCAGTCGGTCGGGATATATGTTATTGACTGTGGAATGGTTATGGAACCCGTAATGTTATCCATGAATGCAAATGAGCGGTATCCCAGTGATTTGACAGTATCCGGAATTCTCAATTCTCCATAGATTGATTTGCAATTGCTGAAAGCTGCCGGGCCTATGTTTTCCAGACCTTCCGGAAGAATGAGTTCGCAGCAGAATTGGCATTGATAGAAGACTCCAAGTCCTTCCCAACTTTCATTGACCGCAGTTCCTATGTATTTGAGAGTGGAAGGGAGGCTTAATTGTCCTGTAAGGCTAGAGCATCCGTTGAAACATCTGTCTTCCAGTGTAACGACTCCTTCTGGAATAATGAGGGAACCGGACAGGTTAAAGCATTCGCAGAAGGCCGACGCACCAATTTTACTCAGTTTGTCAGGTAGTATCAGGGATGTTAAGGTCAATTTCTTTTCTAAACAGCCAGCAGGAATGACATCTGTTTCAGAATTGTTGTAGTCCATGCCTGGTCCAAGGCTGCCGCCTTCGCCTTCAGTAATTCTGACTTCTTTCAGATTCAAAGCATTGAGTCTTGTCATGGAATACCGCATTACGGCGAAGTCCCTGGAGTTGATGGTTCCCGTTATTTTGAGGTTCTTTATTTTGCTGAGTTTCAGCCCCTTTTCTGCAATGCAGGCATCAAGGGTGCCCGGCGTTTCGACATTGACCACAACATATTCTCTGGCAACGCCATCGTGCGAGCTGCGGTCGTTTTCCCACACCGTGATGCTCTCACCGCTGAGGGTGAATTCATAGCTGCCGGCAGCGCGTTTGTTCACGCTGAGGGTGAAGTTGTGCTGCTTGCCCGGGACATAAACCATATCCTGGTCTTTTACCAGGTCGTAGGCATAGCCTCCGACAGTGGCGGTTATGATTTTCTTGCCTGAGCTGACGGTTTGCGGCACTACCACGGCCCTGAAGTCTTCACCTTCCCTGTTAGGGATGATGCCGGTGCCGGGCGCTTCTCCTGCAGGGGAGACCGTGCCGGTGGAGAGGTCTATGGTGGCGTTGCGCACTGTGCTTTGGATGAGTATGTCTTTCCTGAGGCTGGCCCATTCACCTTTTTCGAAGCCTTCTCCTTCCACCAGGCTTACTCTGATGCCTGCCATCCTGTGGGTGAAGTCCAGCCATATGAGTTTGTCAGCGGCTGTTTTGTTCTCGGTTTTTGCCCAAAGGAAGTCACTTTGCTCATAGCCCGAAAGGGTAGAGCCGTTTGCTTCGGTACTCTGGTCCTTCTGCACCTCGAAGGCATATTCCTTGATAGACTCGGGCCTGGCGGCGGGGTAGTAGGCGTAGATGTCTATTGGCGTTTTGTTGTCTTTGAAATATACGTCGTAGGACGGGACCCAACGGTTGCTCGGCTCGTTGTAGGTATAGTAAAGATTGTCCGCCCGGTTGCCGCTGAGCAGGAGTTCGCCCGGGGCGCCATCTACGTAATCGACTATGTATGTGCCTATTTTGTCCCCGTCTGCGAATCCGTCCTGACCCGCGCGGGTGACATATTCCTGATTGATATGGCCGCTCAGGCTGATTGGAGTAAGCTCTTCGCCCGTGACAGGATCTGTCGGTGTCAGTTGCTCCCTGGCGCAGGATGCGAGAAGGAGGACCAGAGGGGTCAGTTTGGTTATTTTTCTCATTTCAGTGTTCCTCCGAAGTCTTCTTCACTTTCTTCCCAGCCTCCAATTCCTACATTGATGCCTTCCGATACCTTGTTGATGGTGACGCGGCATTTTTTCTTTATGTTCGATTCGATTTCCACGCTTGCGGTGAGAGTGCGGTCAAGCCCGTCTACGGTGATGGTCATGAGGAGGGCGTTGCTGATGCTTTGCGGAGGGAGCAGGGCTCTGAGGGTTAGGCCTTCGCGATATGGAACTATGTCGCACGGGGTGCCGGTGGTGCGGTATTCTCCGCTTTTCAGATTGAGAACTGCATCGCAGAGGAGGGAGTTGAGGCGGTATTGCCCTATGGCTTTGGAGAGGCTGGCTGCGTCGTAGCCGGTGCCGGGGATGAGTTCTATGATGATTTGTCCGTTGAGGTGTCTGGTAATCAGCTCCACCGTGCTTTCGGTTGGCTTGACCTGGAGATTGCATCCCCAGAGCACGTCGCTTTGGGAGAAGGCCGAGTGGGTGCTTTGGTCTTGGGCTATGCTGAATTCTATGGTTTCAGCGTCCCGGCCAAGGGTTTTGTATGGGTGGTAGCAGTAGAAGTTTGCGGGGGTGGTTTCGTCTTTCCACCACTTTTGTGAGGATGTTGCCCAGGTGTTGCCTGAGGTGAGGGTGTATTGCTGGTTGTCAAGGGCGTAGCCTTCAGGGTATTCCATGTATACTCCTATCTGGTCTCCTTTTTCGAAACTGTTGTCTTCGACTTTGGATACCGCTGCGGACAGTTTGACCTCCGGCGGTCCGGCTCTGTGTATGCTTATAGGTTGGCAAGATGCGCCCAGCAGGAGTATCCCGGCTATGAGGAGTGAGGGAAGGGTTGTTATTTTCATTTCTATATGGTCTTCTCTGACTAAAGGGGTTGGTGGTGATTGGTGGTGGTCGGGTTTAAATGGTTTCAACGCGTAAAAATAAGGAATATTGGCTGAAATTCCTTCGGTTTTCGTTGGGGAAAATGGGAATGAACCAATATGAACTGGTGGCCCCGTTCGGCAT
>CAKMNE010000045.1 GCA_927798505.1 uncultured Bacteroidales bacterium | reverse complement strand
CTTTGCATTCTGCAAATTTAACGTTTTTCCTCTAATTATCCTTCTTACGGGAGATAGAACCTAGACCATGAACACTTGAAAGCACCTTATCTGCTTCAAGATGTGCGATGTCTATACCGCCTACTCCGTTGATAGTAAGGTCGGCAAGACCTGTGCGTCCGGCGAGGCTGACGTCAGCGGCGCCGTTGACTACCACAGTGATTTCGTCACACTTAAGCTCTTCTACATCGGCATCAGCGGCTCCGTTGCAGACAATGTTGACCTTGTCGGCCCTGAGACCGTTGATTTCCACATCGGCGGCACCGTTGGCAGAGAGCTGGAAGTCCCCCTTGGCGCGTAAGCCGTTCTTGCATTCGAAATCCACAGCCCCGTTGAATTCGAGGGCTGAGAGGCGGCGCGAAGTGATGTAGATCTTAATGTCACCGAGTCCCTTGAGTGTCTTGACATCCATCCTGAGGGTGACGGTTTCATCCTCCTGAAGGACCTGGATGTGCTTGAGAGCCTCTTCCCTGGCGCTGATTACCACCTTAGGGTCTCCGTATTCGTAATTGACATCAGCAGGGACACTACATACAAGAGTATCAAAATTTTTCAGTTCTACAGTCTTTGTGGTGTACTCGGAGTAAGCCTCTGAAGACTTGGTTCCAACACCCATGGTGACGGATTTGTCACCGGCACCCACAGTAAATGTGCAGGCGCTCATCATTAGAGCGGCAATTGAAGCTAACATAACTCTTTTCATTTTTATATCAGTTGTTTTAAATCCAGGCCAAGCAGGCTGGCACGTTTAATGATTGCAGGCAGTTCTTCTTCTATGAAATGACGCTTTTCCGATGCGAGTATCTTTTCCTTTGCATCCTCGCACACGAAGAAGCCTATTCCCCTTTTCTGATAGATGACACCGGTTTCGGTGAGTATGTCGTAGGACCTTGCCACAGTGTTGGGATTCACCCCTATGGTTGCGCCCCATTCCCTTACCGAAGGGATGCGCTCTCCGGGTAGTATCTTTCCGGCAAGCACCTGTTCGCAGAAACCGTCCGATATCTGGATATAGATTGGTTTGTTATCGTTGAATTCCATATTCTAATGCTTGATGGTTCTGAGTCTGAAGTAGTAGATTGCAAGGAAGATGACAATCTCGAGCCCGTCGAGAATCCAAATTGCCGTCCAAATCCTGCGGAGGACTCTCTCGGGATCTCCCTCCTGAATTCTCTCTATCAGGCCCGGCATCACAGAAGTAAAAGGCGCAGAGATGATGGAAAACAGCATACCGGTAATTATTATTGCAAGGAAGGTTTTGGCAATCTTGGACTTTTTGAAGTAGATTGCACCCAGCAGAAAGCAGAGCACCGAGCTGGCCCAGCATACCCAGAAAAGAAGGCCTACGTTAATTCTGATGTCCACTGGCAGCTCAATATATTCAGCGGGGATGCAGACAATGGGGCGGAACCACTCCTGAAGCACAAGCGCCTCACCGTAATGGCTTGGGAGCAGCAGTCCTAGAACAAGGTCAACGCCGAGAAGCAGAACCAGCAGTGCAAGGGGAACAACGACGAGGGTCATCAGGCTGCCGGAAAGCCATTTTTCAAAGGTGGAAGCCGGCACCATCAGGAAGTTCGAGCCCGCCTTTTTGTCGGTAATCTCGCCATAGGCCTTGACCGGGAACATCAGGCCCGCTATCACTACGGCTATAATTGCAGCCATTATCCTGTTGACCGTGTTGTCGGGAACCCATCCTCCGGATACTATGAAGCTGATGATTGATGCAAAGAAGAATGTTATCATAGGCATCAGTCCCAGTATCAGCAGGGACAGGCCGAAAGTATCCATACAGTGTTTCAGATCGTAGCTGAAATACTTGCCGAAGCGCTTTGCTGAAAATAATTTATTCATTGTTGAAGATGGCTTTTATAAGTTCTTTATTGTTGTGAACGGCATTGAAGAGGGCCTCGATATTGAGTTTGCTGTCTTCGCCTGTGGTATTCGGGCAAACCTGGATGAAACCGCCCGGAAGCTGCTCGGCATAGAGGGCATCCCCACGCAGAGTGCTGCCGTAGTCGAAAAAGAGCTTGGTGTTGATTTTTTCGACACTGGCATTCAGAAGCACATCCTTGCGGTCAAGAATAATAATAGGGTCTATCATGCTCTCGAGATCCTTGACCTGATGGGTGCTGATGACTATTGTGGAATCATCGCGGGTGTACTTGAGTACAGCGGAACGGAACTGAGCCTTGGACGGGATGTCCAGACCATTGGTAGGCTCGTCCATCAGGATGTAAGAAGTGCCGCAGGCAAGCGCGAAGGAGATGTAGGTCTTTTTGAGCTGACCTGCGGACATCTTGTGCATTTTCATAGTTTCGTCCATTTCAAAGTCTTTCATAGCTGAAGTAAAGGTTTCAAGCTTGAAATTCGGCCAGAACGGTCCGAGGCTCTTGGCCCAGGAAATCGCAGTACTTGGAACGGGTGCTACCTCATCAGGAAGGTAGAATACCTGAGAGAGGAATTCAGGATTCCTGGAATAAGGGTCTATGCCGTCACAGGAAATGCTGCCGATCTGTGGCTTCTTCAGTCCGCAGATCAAAGTGAGCAGCGTGGTCTTGCCCACTCCGTTCTCTCCGAGAAGTCCGTAAATCTTCCCGGCCTCGAGATTCAGAGTAATGTTATTCAGTACCGGATTCTTTCCGTAGCTGAAACCAAGGTTTTCAATCTTTATCATTTGAAGCTTATCGTTTTATTGTCGTACTGTATTAGTTTATTAGTACACTGCAAAGGTACGCTAATTTTTTGTATATGCAATAGCAGAAAACAAAATTTTTCGAAAAAGTTTGGGCAAAGCTGCCGGGTTGGCTATCTTTGGAGTATGGGAACACTGACCACAACTATTATAATTGCCTCAGTGGCAGCAGCGCTGCTCTGTGCATTAACCTATTATATATGTCAGGCTTCCTTCCGAAGCAAGCTTTCCGCCAAAGATGCAGAGCTTGCGGGAAAGGATGCCAAAATTGAGTATCTGCAGCAGGCTCTGGAGGACAAGAAAAGCCAGAAGGAACTGCTGGATGCCCAGATTCAGGCCATCAAGGCCCAGCTCGTAGAAGAGAACGAGAAGAATCTCAAGGCTCGCGAAGATGCGCTGAACATCAAGGCCAAAGAGACTTTCGAGCACATAAGCGGAGACCTGAGCAAGGATTTCGAGAAGATGGCCAAGGCTTTCGACGAGAGCCGCAAGACCCAGAACGAGACTACGGCCGAGATTAAGGAGAAGTTTGCCACAACCGTCAAGCACCTGGAGGAGCAGACCCAGCGCATAGGCCAGAGGGCTGACAATCTGGCGAGCGCCCTGAAGGGAGAGAAGAAAATCCAGGGCTGTTTCGGGGAGATGATACTGGGCAATATTCTGGTGTCGGAGGGGCTTACCGAGGGCCGCGATTTCGAGAAAGAGGAGACCATACGCACCCGCAACGGCATTACGCTCACCAGTGACGAGGACAGGCGCCTGCGCCCTGACTACATTCTCCACTACCCTGATGATTCGGATATAATAGTGGATGCGAAGACCCCTATCAATGCCCTGGACGATTACTACCGGGCGACGAGCGATGAGGAGAAGGATGAGGCCGCAAGGCGCAATCTGGAAGCGGTGATGAATCATGTCAAGTCCCTGTCCGCGAAGGATTACAGCGGGTACGCGACCAAGGCCGGAAGGAAGACTCTTGACTATGTGATTATGTTCATCCCGAACTACGGAGCGCTCCAGCTTGCAAAACAGCTCAAGCCGGACATCTGGCGGGTTGCCTTCAAGGACTACAATGTGCTGATTACCACGGAGGAGACCTTCATTCCGTTCACCAGGATGATACGCACCGCCTGGATTTCCCACGAGCAGGTGCGCAATCAGGCGCAGATTCTTGCCGCGGCACAGAGGATGATCGACCGCGTCGCCGAGTTCTCCAAGGCTCACGCGGAAATGGGCAGGAAACTTGACGATGCCAAGAAGTTCTACGACCAGTGCTCAGTAAAACTCAAAGATGACGGGCCGAGCATAGTCACCTCAGCCCGCCAACTCATCCAACTCGGCGTTCCCGAAAAGAAGAAAGTGTAGCAGCTTAGCTGTCCTTCTCCGCCTTCAGAGCCTTCTCAGGCTTCATCTGAGGGAAGAAGAGGACGTCCTGGATATTGACCTGACCGGTCATAAACATAGTCAGACGGTCAATTCCCATACCAAGTCCCGAGGTAGGCGGCATACCATACTCCAGAGCACGGACGAAATCCATATCGATGTACATAGCCTCGTCGTCGCCCTTGCTCTTGAGCGCAGCCTGCTCCTCGAAGCGCTCCAGCTGATCGATAGGGTCATTCAGCTCGGAATAGGCATTGGCCAGCTCCTTGCCGCAAACGAAAAGCTCGAACCTCTCGGTAAGTGAAGGATCCTCGCGGTGGCGCTTGGTAAGCGGAGACATCTCCACAGGGTAATCAGTAATGAAGGTAGGCTGAATCAGGTTCTTCTCGGCATACTCTCCGAAAATCGCATCGATCAGCTTGCCCTTGCCCCAGCTCGGCTCAACCTCAATGTTAAGCTGCTTGCAGGTCTGACGGAGCTGCTCCTCATCCATACCCTTCACATCCACACCGGCGTACTCCCTGATAGCATCCAGGATAGGAAGCCTGCGGTAGGTACCGCCGAAATCCACCTCATTCTCCCCAATCTTCACCTTGGTGGTGCCATTGACGGCAGTAGCCACCTTGCAAAGCATCTTCTCCACAAACTCCATCATCCAGACATAGTCCTTGTAGGCCACATAAATCTCCATACAGGTAAACTCCGGATTGTGAGTCTTGTCCATACCCTCGTTGCGGAAATCCTTCGCAAACTCGTAAACGCCTGAGAATCCGCCCACTATAAGCCTCTTGAGGTAAAGCTCATTGGCAATGCGCAGATAGAGCGGGATGTCGAGCGCGTTGTGATGGGTAATGAATGGACGGGCAGTAGCTCCTCCCGGGATGCTCTGAAGAATAGGAGTCTCCACCTCAAGACAGCCGGCCTCGTTGAAGTACTGACGCATGGTAGCGATAATCTGGGCCCTCTTGATGAAGACATCCTTAACCTGAGGATTCACTATCAGGTCAACATATCTCTGACGGTAGCGGAGTTCCGGGTCAGTGAAGGCATCGAAGACCTGTCCGTCA
Source organism: uncultured Bacteroidales bacterium (assembly GCA_927798505.1). Classification (GTDB taxonomy): domain Bacteria; phylum Bacteroidota; class Bacteroidia; order Bacteroidales; family UBA932; genus Cryptobacteroides. The sequence continues at coordinate 4,549 of CAKMNE010000045.1, read as the reverse complement.
AGCTCCTTCACGATAGGAAGCACGCGCAGGGACTTGCTCAGCAGGGTAAGCTCCTTGGCGTGGATGCTGAGCTGACCGGTCTGAGTGAAGAAAGCAAAACCCTTGATTCCGACAATATCCCCTATGTCAAGGAGTTTCTTCCAGACTGTGTTGTACATGGTCTTGTCCTCGCCCGGGCAAATCTCATCCCTCTTGACATAAATCTGAATGCGTCCCGTTTCATCCTGGAGTTCTCCGAATGAGGCTGCGCCCATAATGCGGCGGCTCATCAGTCGTCCTGCAATGCAGACCTCCTGGAAATTGCCCTTCTCAGGGTCGAAGCCCTCGAGAATCTGGGCTGCAGTAGCGTTTACGGGATAAAGGGGAGCCGGATATGGCTCTATTCCCAACTCTCTGAGCTTCGCCAAAGATTCGCGGCGGATAAGCTCCTGTTCACTGAATTCCTGTACCATTATATTTTTCTGTTTCTATTTATTCTGTCCCTAAAGTATATCTTCACGCTCCTTTATATCCTTGATTCTGAGCTGTATGGTGCTGTTTCCGCGATAGTAGTTCTCCACTATGGAGTAGCACACGTCGAAAGGATTTCCGTGGCGTATGTATTCGTAATAATCTGCCATATTGAAGGCAATGGCAGGTATGGCCCGGGAGTAGTCCTCCTGAATAAGGTCGAGCTTCATATGCAGCCCGCCGGCTCCCACCTTGCGTCCGCTGCCCTCGTCGCACACCGCCTCGGTCATAAACACCGGATTGCTGTTGCCCGGGCCGAAAGGCTGGAACTGCTTGAGTATGCGGAAAAACTTCGGGGTAATCTGGGCAAGCTCGATCTTCGCATCGATGTCCACTACCGGGGTAAGCATATCACTGGTAATCTTGCCCTCGATAAACTCGTCCATACGCCTTGCGAACTCCGGAAGGTTCTCTTCCTTGAGGGTAAGCCCGGCAGCATAGACGTGCCCGCCGAAATTCTCCAGCAGGTCAGCGCAGCTCTCAATGGAAGCGTACAGGTCAAACCCGGCAACGCTGCGGGCTGAGCCCGTAACGAAACCGTTGGACTTGGTAAGCACCACGGTAGGCTTGTAGTAAGCCTCAACCAGTCTGGAAGCGACTATTCCGACCACGCCCTTGTTCCAGTTGGGGTCATAAACTATGGTCGCATTCTTCGAAGCCAGGCACTTGCCGCTTTCCACCATTTTGATGGCAGCCTGAGTGATTTCCCGGTCTATGTTCTTGCGCTCGTTGTTGTTGTCGTTTATCTGCTCGCCAATGCGCAGGGCAGTTGCAGTATCCGTAGCGGTAAGCAGCTGCACCGCGAGCCGCCCTGTCTCCATACGCCCGGCCGCGTTGATGCGGGGACCTATCTTGAAGACTATGTCATCTATGGTGATATGACCCGCCTCCAGCCCGGAAAGCGCCATCATAGCAAGCAGCCCCTTGCGCGGGTTCTCGTTCAGCCGCTTGAGGCCGAAGTGCGCGAGTGTGCGGTTTTCTCCGACCATGGTGACAAGATCCGAAGCTATGCTCACCACCATCAGGTCCAGCAGAGGCAGCAGGCTCTCGAACTCGACGCCGAAGCGTTGGCTATATGCCTGCACCAGCTTGAATCCGACCCCGCAGCCTGAAAGGTCATCGAAAGGATAGTGGCAATCCTCCCTCTTCGGGTCCAGCACGGCAACGGCCGCAGGCAGCTTCTCATCGGGAAGATGATGGTCGCAGATAATCATATCTATACCGAAACTCCTTGCGAGCTCCACCTTCTCCACGGCCTTGATTCCGCAATCGACAGTAATGATGAGCTTGAACCCTCCTGCCGCAGCCCAGGAAATGCCCTTGGAGGAGACTCCATAGCCCTCGTCATAGCGGTCCGGGATGTAGAAATCCACCTTGTCGGTGAAGCGGCTTATGAAAGAATGCAGGAGCGCCACAGCCGTAGTGCCGTCCACGTCATAGTCTCCATACACCAGTATTTTCTCACCTTCACTGATTGCGCGGTGAAGCCTTTCCACAGCCGTGTCCATATCCTTCATCAGGAAAGGGTCGTGGAGATTGTCCAGACTGGGTCTGAAGAAGGACCTGGCCTGCTCGAAAGTCTCCACTCCCCTCTTTACGAGCAGGTCGGCGAGCACCTTGTCAATGCCCACCTCAGCGCAGAGACGCTCGACCTTCTGCGGGTCAGCGGCTTCCTTTATTGTCCATTTGCACTCCTTTATCATTGTGCGTAATTTTTATTCAATTCGCAAGCGATGAGCGCGGCCACCTGATCCGAACTCAGACCATCGGTCTCCACTGTCATCTTCGCCCTGGCATAGACAGGCTCCCTCTCCCTCAGCCTTTGCTCAAAATGCTCATCGGCCAGCGGCCTTCCGCTTCCGTCCCCTACTCTTTGCAGGAGGGTGTTCAAATCCGGCTTGAGCCAGATGCAGAAGGTTTGGGAGAATATCAGGTCCTGCAAAGCAGCTGTCATCACCGTCCCTCCACCGAGAGCAATCACCACATCCCTGCATTCGAGGGTGTTCATAACCGCCACGTCCCTGAGGGCCTCCGCTTCAATTGCCCTGAAGGCTTTTTCCCCATCTTCCGAAAAGATCTCGGGTATGCCCCGTCCCGCCTTGTCCTCTATGTAACAGTCCAGGTCTATGAAAGCGCAACCGAGCAGGGCCGCAAGTTTCGCGCCCACCGTGCTCTTTCCCGAGCCCATATATCCTGTCAGAGTGACTATCATTTCTCAGAACAATGTAGGTTCTTCTATATTGAGGTCAGGAAGGTCCTCGACGCTTCCCTGAGTGGTATCTATGTCAAGGTCTATCGCCTGGGCGACGAGCGGCTGCTCGGGGGTCTGCGCAGGCTCCAGAGGCTCCAGCGGCTCGATAAACTCAACCTTTTTGATTTCACGGTCGTGGCATTTCTTGCCCTTGGCCGTCAGTCCCTTCTTTGCTATCCACTCCTCCGCCTCTATTATTTCGGGCTCCCTGTGCTCGGATTTTCCACCGAAAGTCACAAGGTAGCGCGGACGCAGGTCATCCACTATGCCTATGAGCTTGGACTTCGGCGCATCCGAAATGAAGCTCGTAGGGGTGTTGTCGCATACCGGGAAGGAGAATCTCTTCACATAGTAGGCCTTGGTGGCACCGTCGTAGTAGATTGCCGTATAAGTTTTGTTGAGGTCCAGTTTCTCTATGATGATCACATCCCCCTGATAGCGGTTGGACAGGTCGAAGGAAGTGGTGTAGAAAGTGCCGTTGCCGAATACGGCAAGGACCTTGTCATCCGTATTGAATGCGCCCAGATACTTTCCGCGGCTTTCGTCATTGAGTTTCTGGATGTCGGAATCGTACCATATGTCTTTACCGGCAATGGTGGAGACTCCGGCGCTGCGCATGCTGATTTTCTGGATAGGGTTCTTGCAGACCAGGTTGCCCCTTGAAGTCTTGCCCTTGATGGCAAGCTTGCTGAAATCATACTCGAAAGTGAGTTTCTTCAGCATTGAACGCGGCCTGAGCTGAATCTTGACCGTTTCCGCCTCCCCATTGGGGTTTGCGGTAAACCACAGTATCTGGGAACCCTCTTCCCCTGTGGTGATGTCATACTCCTTGTCCCTTGTGACAGAGGTAATATTGAACCTCTTCGCATAGTGGATGTCCGTCTTGCCTGCGCGGTAAATCACATTGTAGGTGGTGCGGTTGTCGTTGCGGTTGAAGATGCCCACATATAGCAGATTCTTCTCGAAGAAAGCCTTTTCCTCCACCTTGCGTATGACATACTTTCCGTTCTTGCGTATTACGAGCACCTCGGACAGGTCGGAGCAGTCACAGATGTACTGCACTCCGTCATCCTTCTTCAGGGAAGTTCCCACGAAGCCTTCAGCCATATTGGCATAGAGCTTGGCGTTGTTGTTGATAACCTTGGTAGCGGCAATGGTCTCAAATCCGGCAAGTTCGGTAAGCCTAGGGTAAGACTTGCCGTACTTTTTGGCCAGGGACTTGAACCAGTCTATGGTGTATCTGATGATATTGTCGATATTATCCTGAACCTCCCGCATTTCCTGCTCGATGGCGGCAATCTTCTCGTCCAGCACCTTGGTGTCGAAACGGGAAATCTTGCGGACCGGCTTGTCCACAAGCTTGTCAATGTCCTCCATGGTGATTTCGCGCTTGAGCAGGGACTCATAGTCCTTCATCCTTTCGAGTATATCCTGCTTTTGGGCCTCCCAACTCGGGAAATCCATCTCCAGCACCTTGTAAATGCGGTTTTCGAAGAATATGCGCTCCAGTGAGGTGTAGTGCCAGTCGCTCTCAAGTTCGCCCATGCGGTAGTTGAGCTGGGCAAGCAGCAGGTCACGGGTATGCCAGGTGCTGTACTCGAGTATGTCGTTGACAGTCAGGAACTGCGGCTTGTTGTCCACGATAACGCAGGCGTTGGGGGCAATGGTTGTCTCGCAGTCGGTGAAGGCATACAGGGCATCTATGGTTTTGTCCGGAGAAACATCGTTGGGAAGATGGATGAGGATTTCCACCTTGTCGGTGGTCATATCCTCAATCTTCTTGATTTT
>CAKMNE010000044.1 GCA_927798505.1 uncultured Bacteroidales bacterium | reverse complement strand
TAGGCCGCTGCCGCTTTTCGGACGCCCGACTGATCAAGTTCAGCCGGGCGTCTTTATTATTGCACCATCTCCAAGAAAGCCGCCATTCCGGTGGTGGCCTTCTCGCGAATATGTATTATGCGGGAGTCGTGGACGGGGATGTCTGCAGGGTCGATAATGTATATCGGCGCTTTCGGGCAGGCATAGCGGTAGAGCCCGGCTGCCGGATAGACCGATAGGGAAGTGCCGACAATAAGAACTATATCCGCGGCTGAAAAGATATCGATGGCCCTCTCGATTTTCGGTACCGGTTCTCCGAAAAACACAATATGCGGACGGTACTGTGCACCGTTGGGTGCAAGGTCTCCCAGCACCACCTTCGAATAGCCGCAATCCACAACCAGATTCTCACTGAAACCGTCGGCCTCGTTGCAGCTGTTCTCCGGACGAATCTTGGTCACTTCTCCGTGGAGATGCAGCACCCTCGTGCTCCCGGCCCTTTCGTGGAGATTATCCACGTTCTGAGTAACTATATCCACATTGAAACGCTCCTCGAGAGAGGCCAGAAGCCTGTGCGCATCATTGGGGCGAATGCCCTGCAACTTCTCCCTTTGGGTGTTGTAAAAATCCAATACCAAGCCGGGGTTCTGCTTCCAGGCCTTGTCTGATGCAACATCCATAGGATTGTAATTGTCCCACAGACCTCCGTTGTCCCTGTAGGTCAGAAGTCCGCTCTCGGCGCTCACCCCCGCTCCGGACAGAACTGCTATTCTCTTCCTGTATGCCATAGTATCTATTGTAATCCTGATATTTCATCATAGAACTCCTGTTCAGCCTGCGCTATTTCAGCTTCCTCGCGGGAGTGGCGCTTCTGGTCCAGGTAACCGCGCACAAGATAATTGTACGCGAAATACCCCACCCAGCTGAACAGAAAAATCAGCAGAGTCTGTCCCAGACGGGAAAGAACACTCATTTCCTTGCGTGTCCAAAGGTCCCGAATCGCAAATACGGCCGCAATCCATCCGGCCAGATAAATAATCAAAAACAGCATTTCTTCTCCTTATCTTGATGATTCCATCAGAGTGAATCCCAAAGCCTCAAGCTTCTCTGCCGCATTCGTGCCATCTTCGTGAAGGTGGACAGCAAATGCAGGGAATTCCCTTCGAATCTGGTATTCACCTCTCAGTTTTTCAAAATCTTCCCGGTGCGAACGGAGTTTGCCGCTGTCCCACAGCACATCGTAGGTGTAGAGCACAGCCTCGGAAACAATCTGCTGCTCGCTCATTCCGTGCCCGTCAATATGAAAATCCAGATCCCGGGCCGGGAGAGGAAGCTTCGAAGGGCTCCATTTCTTCAGCGCTTCAATCCCGAGGGCCTGCGAAACTGCGCGAACGGCAGCCCGGGTTCCCGCCGCCTTTCCGTCGGCGCTATAGCCTGCAATATGGGCCGTAGCAATATCTACCAGCCCCATAAGTTCCTTATCTATATCCGGTTCCCCCTCCCATACATCCAGCACGGCCGCCCGCAGCCGTCCGGCCTTCAGGGCCTCCTTCAGCGCGGCACCATCTACCACCTCGCCCCTCGAAGAGTTGATCAGAATCTGGTCCGGCCGAAGGCTGGCGAGCCTCTCCCTTCCGAACAGGTGGAAGGTCTGAGGGCTCAGCGGGACGTGAAGGGTGATGATGTCGCTCCCCTCGACAAGTTTCTTCAGGCTGACGAAGCCTTCCGGTCCTTCAGCCTCGGCCCTGGGCGGGTCGCAGAGCAGCACTTTCATCCCCAGTATCCCGGCGGCGCGGGCTACCTTGGAGCCAACATTGCCCACACCCACCACTCCGAGCGTCATCCCCTCGAGCCGCAGTTCGTGCTGGCGCGCAAGGGTGAGCAGCACGGAAAGCACATACTGTTCCACCGAAGAGGAGTTGCAGCCGGGCGCATTGCACCAGCGTATGACGTTCGCCTCGCACCAGGCCGTGTCGATATGGTCATAGCCAATGGTTGCACTGGCGATGATTTTCACGCGCGAACCTTCGAGCAGGGCGCGGTCGCATCGGGTACGTGTACGCGTAATCAACGCATCCGCATCCTTCACGTCGCTTGCGCCCGTCCGTGCCCCCGGCAGGTAAACCACCTCGGCGTAAGGCTCAAATACCCCTTTCAGAAAGGGGATTCTGTCGTCGCAGACTATCTTCACTTTTTTGAAATGGAATAACTGTGGACTGTTTGTCCGGCAGCATTGTTGAAACTTATCGCAATCCTGTTCTTCCCAGCTCTGAAATCAAGTCTTTCCTCTCCGGAATTGAATATGACAGGGAAAGTGTTGTCCTCTTCTCCGGCTTTCAATTCCCTGTATCTGTCGCCGTGGGCGGCAATCATCAGGTCCAGTCCAGCCTCTTCAAGAATGTGCATATGCGGTCCGTCCATACACGGCATATGCATCACAGCCACCTTGAAGGGCGCGCTTGTGAAGAGAGTGTCGCAAACCTCCTGCTCCAGCCATTGCGCTTCCATCCGGAGATAATCCTCCGTACAGCCTTCGCTTGCATCCAGAACCAATACTGCCACCGGCCCCTGCCTTATGCATTGCCAGAAGCCCTCCGTAGGGGTAGGGAACAGCTCCCTCAGGCATTGAGGGCAGCAGCCTTCAGTTTCCTCATCTCCTCTGGTGAAGAAAAGGGGTGTCCATTCGGCAGCATCGGAAAGCGAAGTGAAAGTGCTCCCGAGGAAGTCGTACGGGCAGTTTTCAGAGGACGCCATATTGCCTCCCAGCATTACAAAATCAAAGTTGCGGGGCTTGATGTCGGCTGTCAGCAGATATGCCATCTCCTTGTCTCCGTACAGGTCGTTGACCATGGCGAAGCGGCAGGAGTCCGCATTGCTGTCCATGGTTTTGAAACTGTAGTAGTCAGAATACAATCCCGCTGTCTGCTTGTCCACAAGGCGATAGACATATTCCTTGCCCGGCTGCAGCGAATCGATCCGCACGCGGTGCATGGTGCCGTGATGCGGGGCTTCGTCAATGGCCTGGAAGTACTCGCGGCCATCCATTTCCACCGCATCAGTGGTGGAAGCTTCAGTTATCCAGAGTACGGTTGCTCCGGTTTCACTGACTTCGGTCACCCACGGACCGTATTTGATGTCCTTGCGCATCCTGTGGTAGGAGCCTGCGTCGATGCAGTTCAGCAGCAGAAGGGCTGATGCCAGGAACGCGGTAGTGTGCGGTTTCATAGAGCCTTGCTGTTTTCTATGGTTTGGACAATATTTCTCGTTTCATCGGCTGGAATTTACGACCTACTAATATAGGAAATCCTCTTCGAAATAAAAAGATTTTGTCCCCTCGAAATTATTTGCTATCTTTGCGCTCCGCCGAAGGACCGAGGTGGCCCCGGCGCTGATTATTAACTATTAACAAATTTTTTGCACTATGGCTGAATACCTTATGCCAGAGAAGAAGCAAGAGATTTTCGCGAAGTACGGGAAGTCTAATAAGGACACCGGCTCTCCTGAGAGTCAAGTTGCGTTATTTTCCTACCGTATCGCTCACCTTACCGAGCACGTGAAGAAGAACAAGAAGGACGTGGTTACACGCCGTTCACTTCTTCGCCTTGTAGGTAAGCGTCGTCAGGTTCTGGATTACCTCCAGAGGGTTGATATCGAGAGATACAGGAATATCGTCAAGGAGCTCGGTCTCCGTCGATAAAAGATAGGAAAAGGGGGTGGCCCGAAGGCGGAGCCACCCCCTATTTTAGCTGAAAGCAGTTTAAGAAAGACAATAATGAACGTAATCAACAAGAAGATTGAACTCGCGGATGGCCGCGTGATTGAAATCGAAACCGGTAAACTTGCCAAGCAGGCAGACGGTTCCGCAGTAGTAAAGATGGGAGGCACTATGCTCCTCGCCACGGTTTGCGCTGCGAAGGAAGTCAAGGAAGGTACTGACTTCATGCCACTCACAGTGGATTATAAGGAAAAATTCTATTCCGCAGGACGCTTCCCTGGCGGATTTATGAAGAGGGAAGGTAAGGCAAGCGACTATGAGATTCTCGTAAGCCGCCTCATTGACCGCCCTATCCGCCCTCTCTGGCCAAGTGATTTCCACCTCGAAGTATTCGTAAACGTTACACTTATTTCCGCAGAGAAGGATATCCAGCCTGACGCACTTGCAGGCCTCGCTGCTTCCTGCGCACTCGCAACTTCAGACCTGCCGTTCGGCGGCCCTATCGGTGAGGTTCGCGTTTGCCGCATCGGTGGCGAATTCGTCATCAACCCTAACTTCTCCCAGATGAAGGACGCCGACCTCGAGCTGATGGTCGCAGCCACTGAGGAGAACATTATGATGGTTGAAGGTGAGATGAACGAGGTCAGCGAGCAGACCATGCTCGACGCGATCAAGTTCGCTCACGAGGAAATCAAGAAGCACTGCCGCGTGCAGAAGGAACTTATGGCCGAGCTCGGAACCGAGGTGAAGAGGGACTACCCTCACGACATCGAGGACGAGGCTCTCAAGGCTTCCGTAAAGGAGTTCTGCTATGACAAGTGCTACGCTCTCGCAAAGTCTGCAAAGCCTAAGCATGAGCGTGAGGACGGCTTCAAGGCCATCCTCGACGAGTTCATTGCAACTCTTCCGGAGCCTACCAATGAGGCAGAGAAAGAGGCTTATGCCCAGAGCGTTACCCTTGCCGGCCGCTACTACCACGATGTGGAGAAGGAGGCTATGCGCAACATGATTCTCGACGAGGGCATCCGCCTCGACGGCCGCGTTTGCACCCAGGTGCGCCCTATCTGGTGCGAGGTTGGCTACCTCCCTTGCGCCCACGGCTCAGCCATCTTCACCCGCGGTGAAACCCAGTCCCTTGCGACCGTCACCCTCGGAACCAAGATGGATATGAAGGAGACCGATGAGGTCCTCATCCAGGATGACCAGCAGTTCGTGCTCCACTACAACTTCCCTCCGTTCGCAACAGGTGAGGCCAAGCCTCAGCGCGGCGTGGGACGTCGTGAGATTGGACATGGTAACCTGGCTATGCGTGCGCTCAAGCCGGTGATTCCTATGGCACCGGAGAACCCATATGCGATTCGCGTGGTTTCCGATATTCTCGAGTCCAACGGCTCATCATCCATGGCCTCAGTGTGCGGCGGCTGCCTTGCACTTATGGACGCCGGCGTACAGATCAAGAAGCCGGTTGCCGGAGTGGCTATGGGACTCATTACCGATGAGACTCACCCTAACGACCGTTACGCAATCCTCACCGATATCCTCGGAGATGAGGACCACCTCGGAGATATGGACTTCAAGGTAACGGGTACCGCTGACGGTATCACCGCTACCCAGATGGATATCAAGGTTGACGGACTCAGCTACGATGTGCTTGCCAAGGCTCTTGAGCAGGCCCGTCTGGGACGTCTCCACATTATGGGAGAGATGCTCAAGGCCATCCCTGCTCCTCGTGAGGACTACAAGCCGTTCGTTCCTCGCATCCAGCAGATGATTGTGGCTTCCGAGTTTATCGGTGCCATTATCGGAAAGGGTGGCGAGACCATCCAGAAGATCCAGAAGGAGACAGGCGCTACCATCTCCATTGACGAAGTGCCTAATCCTAACGGAGAGGGAACTGTCGGAGTTGTGGATATCGCTTCCAACGATGCCGAGGCTATGGCTAAGGCCAAGGCTTGGATTGAGGGTATCGTTGCTGTCCCTGAGGTCGGTACCGTTTACCACGGAAAGGTTGTCAGCATACTCGAGTTCGGTGCATTCGTGGAGATTCTTCCTGGAAAAGAGGGCTTGCTGCACGTCAGCGAGATTGCCTGGACCAAGACTGACAAGGTTGAGGATGTGCTCAAGGTTGGCGACGAGGTTGATGTCAAGCTGCTTGAGATTGATGCCAAGACCGGAAAGATGCGTCTTTCCATGCGCGCTCTGACCGAGAAGCCGGAAGGCTATGTTGAGCCTGAGCGTCGTCCACGCAGCGACCGTGGTCCTCGCCGCGACAGTGACCGTCGTGATGACCGCCGTCGCGATGACCGTGGTCCTCGCCAGGAGCGTCGTTCAGACCGTGATGGTGACCGCCGTAATGACCGTGATAGTGAGCGCCGCAGCGACCGCCGCGATGACCGTGGCCCTCGCCGCAGCTTCACCCGCCGCGAAGAAGCTCCGGCTCCTCAGTCCGACGACTTCAAAGAGCCTGTAGAAGAAATCTTCTAGTATCCCGCTGGCCTTGCGCTCCGCCGCAAGGCACATTCAATATCCAACAAAACCGACCCTCCCGCAGGGTCGGTTTTGTTGTTCGTGGCCGTGGGGCCGTTTATCTGTCTTTATTGAAAATGCCGTAAACAGCACTGCCGCTGCCGGTCATTGAGGCATACAGTGCACCATCTTCATACATCCTGTCTTTGAGTGCCTGGATTTCGGGGTGGGCAGGGAAGACGCTCTTTTCAAAATCGTTGATGACACGGCCTTCCCATTGGGAGACAGGCAGTGTCAACGCCTCGCGCAAAGGTATGGCCGGTGTATGGGGATGTATTCCCCTGTATGCCTCAGCTGTACTGATATGTGAACCCTCGGGGATTGCCAGACGGAACTCATGCCCGCTCAAGTCAATGGAGGCCGGGGTGAGTATTTCCCCGCGGCCGCTGCCCCATTGAGGGATGTTGCGGATGAAAAAGGCACAGTCGGACCCGAGGCGGCCGGCGAGTTGCTCGAGTCGTGCGGTTCCGAGATTCAGTTCGAAGAGCCGGTCCATCATTTTAAGCGCCAGGGCGCAGTCGGACGAGCCGCCGCCGAGGCCCGCACCAACAGGAATGCCCTTTTTGACCCGAATCGACACAGGTCCAATGCCGTATTCGTCCCTAAGCAGACGCCAGGCCTTTGCCGTGAGGTCATCAAGCGGGTTCCAGTCAGCACCTTCGACACTGATTTGAAATGCATCCGAGCGCGTTATTTCCAACTCGTCCTTCCAGGCATCGACGGGGTAAAACAGCGTTTCCAGGTCATGATATCCGTCCTCGCGCTTGCGGAGAACGTTCAGGCCGATGTTGATTTTCGGGTAAGCGAGAGCGATCATATCTTCGGTTTTGAGAACTCGCATCCGCAGAAGGTCTGGTTGTAGAAGCCGAGTTCTTTTATCAGTTCATTGCGACGGGGTTGAAGGCCGCCTTTGCGCCAATTCATAGACCACCAGGTAATGCCGCTTCTCTCGCAGGCCTGCTGTCCTGCCGCATCGACCTGCTCCAGAACTTTCCAGCGGGAGGATGCCAGGGTAGTGGTCAGGACCTGACAGCCGTGAGCGGCGGCATAGTCAGCTGCCCTTTGAAGGCGGAATCGGAAGCACTCCTGGCAGCGGACACCCCTCTCGGGAGCATCTTCCCGGCCAAGGGCAACTTCCGCAAGCCATTGTCCGTGATTGTATTCATCATCCACATAGTCAAGCCCCAGGCGATCACAGTAGAGGATGAGTTCCTCTTTGCGAAGCTCGTATTCTTCGCGGGGGACTATGTTGGAGTTGGAAAAGAAAACCAGGGGACGAATCCCGTTGAGAATCATTGCCTCCAGGATTGCACTGCTGCAGGGCGCACAGCAGGCGTGAAGCAGGACCTTGCCTTGAGGCGGGTCGAGTTTTATGCCGGGCGCAGTGCCTGGAAGTGTGCATTCATTTCGGGACATCGGTGCAAAGATACTACTATTTATTATGAAAAAAGCCCACACCAAGGTGGACTTTTTGTCGAGAAGAGGCGACTCGAACGCCCGACCCCTACGTCCCGAACGTAGTGCGCTACCAACTGCGCTACTTCTCGAAGAAAAAAAGCTTGCTTTTATGCAAGCTTGTTGATGTAAACCTGAATTCCGCTCTTCAGATTAGCTGCCTTGTTCTTGTGAATAAGACCAATCTTTGCAAGCTTATCAATCTTTGCGAATACTGCAGGAGCTGCTGCCTGTGCTGCGGCCTTGTCAGTAGTATTGCGGATGTCGCGAATCGCGTTCCTTGTTGTTTTTGCATAATACCTGTTATGCAACCTGCGCCTCTCGCCCTGGCGAGCTGCTTTTTCTGCTGAAGCTGTGTTTGCCATTATTTTATTTTTTTTATTTTTTCGTAGTGGGTAGGAGAATCGAACTCCTATTGCAAGAATGAAAATCTTGAGTACTAGCCGTTATACGAACCCACCAAAGAGGATTGCAAAGATAGAAATAATTTTTGGTTTGACAATAGATTTCCGCAACTTTATTTCTCTTTCGCCCATTCCCATGAGTAGAGCAGCGATTCAGTCTGCCTCAGATATTGGCGTTTTTCATACTTCGGCGCATAGACCCAGGCCTCTGCAACAACTATGTATTGTCCATCAGGAGAGTAGAATGCATGGGATACGAAAGGTCCTCCCATATAGTCACCCTCAACCTCCCACATCCCGTGGGTCTCTGCAAATTCCTTTCCCTTGTACTTGAGGAAACGGGTTTGCGGAGTCCAGTAGGTTCCGGTAATCATATATGTCCCCTCGAACATTCCCGGCACATTGGCCTTAAGCATACGGTTGCGGTTCTTCACGATGTTTTCCATAGTGAAATCGTCCTTTCCCGCCGGATATCTGTAAATGAAAATGCCCTGGGTGGTGTATTGCTTCTTGTCCTGAATCCAGGCAAAATCGTCTGTGATCTTTGCCAGCTTGTAGCCTGAAGGCACATGGACGGAGCCTCCGAACACCTTGGCAACCGCCGGGTAAACACTCGTGTTCTCGTATTTGCGGGTATTGGCGATCACTCTCTCCCTTTCAGCCTGCTCAATAGCCTCGACTATCATATCGGCATTGCTCAGGAAAAGCGAGTCCGCCATCCCGGCGGTGTGCGCGCTCACCAGAATCACGCACTGAGGGGTAGCCCATTTGTCCTTCAGAAACTTCACTCCTGTAGTGGCGGCCTGAGGATTGATGTCGAAAAAGACTATATTCCTGTGCACCTGGAACATCTCTATAAAGCCTCCGTGACTCACATTGGCTACGCTGTATCTGGCCTCCTGAACCGGCAGGAAAGGATATTCGTCCGCCAGTACCCCGCGCACGTCTTCCCCGAGCTGGCCGTCCCAGTCGCTTTTCTCTATCACCACCAGCACTTCGCCGGCCTTGCCGCTGACGGTAGGAAGCAGTGGTGCGGTGTTTTTGCAGCCCACAAGCACCAGAGCCAGTGCTGCGAATGTGAAAAATCTCTTCATAAGCTTCAGTGTATTAATCTTGATATGTCATTTCCGAAGGCCAGCACCATCAGCATCAGCAGCAGGACCATACCTATCATCTGCATCACCATCAGGAACTTGTCCGAAGGCTTGCGTCCGGTGACTATCTCGAAAAGGGTAAACAATATATGTCCTCCGTCCAGGCCCGGGATTGGGATGAGGTTCATCACTCCGAGCATTATGGAAAGAAGGGCGACGATGTTGAGGAAGCGGTACCAGTCCCATTTCTTCGGGAATACCTGGCCTATGGCTATGAAGCTGCCTACGGATTTATAGGCCCCCGTGGACGGCGTAAACACCATCTTGAGGTCACGCAGGTAGCCGGTAACCGTACTTCCGGCGAGTTTCAGTCCGGCCGGTATGCAGCTGAGTGCATTGTAATGCTTCCTTTCGACCGGCGGCAGGCCCAGCGCAATGCCCAGCTTGCCCAGCGTATCCACCTGCAGCGGCAGCTCCATCACCTGACCATTCCTTGAAACGGTGGCAAGGACCGTTTGCCCCGCGTGATCGGCCAGCACGCCCCGGGCGTCCTGCAGGAATTCCGTAGTCGTCCCCGCAAGCGAGAGTATCTCGTCCCCCTTGCGCAGGGCCCGGTTGTTCCCGCTCATCACCGAATCCACGATGAAAGGCATTGCGTAATCGAACATAAGCGGGGATTCGAGCATCTGGGGCACCATAGCCCTGTCTATGTATATGCTCAGCGTATCATCTCCGCGCAGAACCTTCGCGTAGCGCACGTCCCTGCGCACCATGTCTGCCTGCAGGGAGGCGAAGTCCTCCGGCACATAGTCGTCCAGCGCGATTATGCGGTCTCCCGGCTTGAAGCCCATCTCGACGGCAAGCTTGTCGGGATATATGCTGGCCTGCGAGTTGGGGATATAGGCGGAGCCCCATATGCCCAGAATGGCGCAGTACGCGATGATGGCGAATATGAAGTTGAACAGCACGCCGCCCGCCATCACCAGCAGCCTCTGCCACG
>CAKMNE010000043.1 GCA_927798505.1 uncultured Bacteroidales bacterium | reverse complement strand
GACAAGAGGGACAAGGCTCTTGTACGCAAGGCAATGAAGAAAATTCGCAAACACGGACTTTGGGACCCTTCCAGGGTTGCCTTCATCTCCTTCAGCTACTGCAGTTGCAAGACTGTGGCAAAGCTCGCTCCTGCATTCACCAACCAGTACCTCAACGGTGACATCGCGCCTGCAGATCTTGCCAAAGCCGGCATCAACGGCATAGACTATCAACACAAGGTGCTCTACGAGCATCCGGAGTGGGTTAAGGAAGCGCACGACCTGGGGATGAGCGTTAATGTCTGGACTGTCAACAAGGCCAAGGATATGCGCAATTTCATCGATATGGGCGTGGACGTGATTACCACAAACGAGCCTCTGTTGCTGAGGGAAATTCTGGGAGACAAGGAATTCAAAAACTGATATAATGGGTAAGAATAGAAATAATTTCAAAGCCTGGCAGTGGCATACCATCGTGGTGTCGATGATTGTCTATGCCATCTACTATTTCGTCCGCAAGAATTTTTCCATTGCCATGCCGGGTCTTACGGCTGAGTATGGCATTTCCAACACCAGTTTCGGTGTCATCATAGCAATAGGCTCTCTGATTTACGGCCTCAGCCGTTTTGTCAACGGCTTCATCGTGGAGAAGGTCAGCACCAAGGTCTTTATGGCTATAGGTCTGCTCCTCTGCGCCCTTGCCAACTTCGGATTCGGCTTCGGAGTTGACCTCAGCTACCTGATTACGGGTGTGCACGAGGGTCCTCAGTTTGTCAATATGCTCATTCTTGTCATGGGTGTCACCATCGTGCTCAACCAGTATTTCCAGGGCTTCGGCTATCCGCCTTGCGCCCGCATGCTCCCGCAGTGGATTGCTCCGGGTGAGCTCGCCACAAAGATGAGCATATGGAACACCTCCCACTCCATAGGCGCATTCAGCGCTGTGGTGATTTGCGGTCTCATTATGACCAATATGGGAGCCGACATGAGCGGAGACAGTTCTGTGGTTGCCCGCATTACAGCCAATCTGGCTGCCAGCATCAAGGGATGGGACACTATGAGCGCTGCCGACCAGAGTGCGAAGGTCATGAGCTATGCCGCCCACGTGGGCGCATGGCGCTGGTGCTTCATCATCCCTGCCATTGTGGCCATAGGTGGTGCCGCCATCAGCCTTCTCGCCCTCAAGGATACCCCTCAGAGCGTGGGTCTTCCCGAGCTGGAAGGAACCCATACCGGAAAGGAAGAGACCGGTGGCAAGAAGGGTGCGCACAAGGCATTCCTCTCACACATGGTCTTCCGCAACAAATGGGTCTGGATGCTTGCCATCGCCAATGTCTTTGTCTATGTGCTCCGAATGGGTGTGCTTGACTGGGGCCCTAAGTTCCTCACCGAGGACAGGGGCATGAACATCAACGGCGCCGCCTGGTCAGTTGCCGTATTTGAGCTAACGGCTATCATCGGAACCATATTCGCAGGTTGGGCGTCCGACCATATCTTCAAGGGCAAGAGCCACAGGATGTGTCTGTTCTCTATGATTGGGGCCTGCCTCTTCCTTGCAATCTTCGCCCTCGTTCCGGGTCTGCCGACCGTTGTTTCAACCCTGGTTCTCGCAATGTCCGGATTCTGCATCTACGGCCCTCAGGCCTTGATCGGAATCGGTTCCGCCAACCAGGCCACCAAGGAGGCTTCCGCGACGGCAAACGGACTTGCCGGCATCTGCGGTTATGTAGGTTCCGCACTCTCGGCTCTGGGTGTCGGTCTGATTGCTGACCATTTCGGATGGAATTGGGTGTTCATCACCTTCATCGCCGTCGGCTTGATCGGAGCCCTGATTTTCCTCGCCATGTGGAAAGCTCCTCGTGACGGTTACGACCGCGCAAGGGAATTTACCTCAAAGCTCAACGAAAAGAATGACTGACGAGTTGAAACAAAGACTGCGCGCGGTTAAGCACGTTGCACTGGATATGGATGGAACCATCTACCTTGGTTCCACCCTGTTCCCATACACAGTACCTTTTCTCGAGAAACTCGACTGGATGGGGATAGGCTACTCCTTCCTTACCAATAATCCTACCAAATCCATAGAAGCCTATCTTGAAAACCTCCGCAAGAGGGGTGTTCCTTGTCGGCCGGACCAGATGTACAGCAGCGCTGTTGCGACTGTGGACTACATCCGAACCCATTATCCCGAGGCGCGCAATCTTTTTCTGCTCGGAACTCCTTCGATGATAGAGCAGTTCGAGCAGGCGGGTTTCCGTTCCTGCGCCGATGACCCTGAGGACAGGCCGGACGTGGTTGTGGCTGCGTTCGACATGACTCTGCAGTACAGCAGGCTCTGCCGCTGCGCCTGGTGGGCATCACAAGGACTGCCTTACATCGCAACCAATCCCGATTGGGTTTGCCCTACCGACCAGCCTACAGTGCTTGTGGACTGCGGTTCCATCTGCGCATGCATCGAGGCCGCTACCGGCCGTAAGCCGGATGTGGTAATCGGCAAACCGAATCCTGACATACTCTTCGGAATCCTGGACAAGAAGGGTTTGAAGCCAGAGGAGGCTGCGATTGTGGGAGACAGGATTTACACTGACGTGAAGACAGGCATCAATGCCGGAGCCGTCGGAGTGCTGGTGCTCAGCGGCGAAACCACCATTGAAGCCGCCCGTGCCTCCGATGTGGTTCCTACCCTGATTTGCCGTGATATAGAGGAACTTGGCAATCTGCTCGAAGAATCAAGAAACTGATAATCAATCCCCAGTATGAAGCGTTTTTTGGCAACAGTATTGTTGCTTCACTTTGCATTTTCCTTATTCGCGCAGCCGGAGCCGGGTTCTTTCGAACAGACCTGGCAGAAGGGCCCGCAGTGGCTTGAGAATGCGGTAATCTATCAGGTTTACCCTTCTTCTTTCAAGGACTCGGACGGAAACGGAATCGGAGATATCCCGGGAGTGCTTTCCAAACTCGACTACATCGAAAGCCTCGGGGTGACTGTCGTGTGGTTCAATCCTCTTTTCAAATCCGGATGGATTGACGGCGGTTACGACATACTCGACTACTACAGTGTGGATAGCCGTTTCGGCACCAACTCGGACCTGGTGAGGCTCATCGACGAGTGCCACAAGCGCGGGATCAAGGTCCTGCTTGACCTCGTTCCGGGCCATACCTCGATGGACCATCCTTGGTTCAGGCAGAGCATGCAGGCGGATGCCAACCAGCAGTACTCCGACTACTACATCTGGAGCGATGTCCTTCCTGACGAAAAGGCTGAGAAGGACCTCCAGAAGATGCTTACCTCAGAGAATCCTTTCCAGGATACCAGAGGCAAATGGATGCTCGCATCCGAGGTGCAGGGCGCAGAGCGTGCGAAGTACTATATGAAGAATTTCTACGCCTGCCAGCCTTCCCTGAATTTCGGCTTTGCCAATCCGGACCCCAACCATCCTTGGGAGCAGGGCGTCAACGATCCGGGTCCTCTTGCAGTCAAGCAGGAACTCAAGGACATTCTCGCCTTCTGGTTCAACAAGGGAGTTGACGGTTTCCGCGTGGACATGGCTGCCAGCCTTATCAAAAACGACAAGGACAAGACTGCAATAGTCGCTTTCTGGCGGGAAATCCGCAGCTGGATGGATGAGAACTTCCCGGAGAGGATGCTTATGGCCGAGTGGAACAACCCAGCCTACTGCCTTGCCGCAGGATTCAATGTCGACATGTATCTGAATTCCACCGGTTCAAGCAACCGCCGCATGTACTTCGACAAGAAGCATCAGGCGGACGGTGGAGTCTATTTCTCCCTCAACGGCGGCAAAGAGTCCCTGAAGGACCTCTACGGCAATCCTTGGCCTGAAGACAAGATAGACAGGAGTATGGATGCCGAAGATATGCTCCTCAAATACTGCGACAGTTACGGCAAGGCCATCGGGAGGACAGCCGACTGGGGCTATTTCGCCACCATCACCGGCAATCACGACCATCTCAGGCTCAACACCGGTGCGCGAAACAGCGCCGACCAGCTCAAGGTGATGATGGCCTGGGTACTCACCCAGCAGCTCCCTATCCTCTACTACGGCGATGAAATCGGAATGCGCAGTCTCGCCGACCTTCCCAATGTCGAGGGTGCCAACCATAACGGCAAGGAGCGCTCCGGCGCCCGCACCCCAATGCAGTGGGACTCTTCGGAAAATGCCGGCTTCAGCACCTGCGCCCCCGAGCAGCTCTACCTTCCTGTATGTCCCGAGTGGACGCCTGCCACCTCCTGGCCATTGTACAGGCAGTGGAAGGCCGAAGGTGCCAAGAATCCTACCTCCGCGGGCCTGATTACAGTCGAGAGTCAGCAGGATGACCCTCAGTCCCTGCTCAACTGGACAAGGCAGCTCATAGAACTGCGCAAGAACACTCCTGCCTTCTGGGGCAGCGCCAGCTGGGAGCCGGTTCTCACCAAAGGCAAGCCGTACCCTATGGTTTACAAGCGCTCCGACGGCCGCGAGACCTATCTCGTTGCACTCAACCCTACCTCTTCACGCAGGAAGCTCAGCATCCCGGCCTGCGCCGACCGCAAGGCGCTCAAAGTGATGCTCTCTTCCGGGAAGGCGTCCTACAAGCCGGGAGCAAAGGAGGATATGATACAGATGGGCCCTGTTTCGGCCCTTGTAGTGCGAATCGAAGCTGCCGACAAGGCCCCTGACCAGGACCTGTGGTCCGACGCCACCCATCATACCCTTGAATTCGGCGGCCTTCAGCGCGAGTACTATCTCTACATGCCCGAGACCCTGCTGCCCGGCAAGCCTTGCCTCTTCCTGCTGCACGGCTACGGCGGAAAGGCCGAGGGCTACCGTCCGGAGATGCTCGCAGCCGCCAGGGATCATGGCTTCGCGGTATGCGTGCCTGTGGGCTGGTCAGAGTCGGGCAAGTACAAGCCGGGCTGGAATGTGCGCTATCCTTCCCAGGCGGAAATGCCGACTGACGACGTGGCTTTCATGCTTGCCCTCAAGCAGGAGGTCTGCTCCAGGTTCGGGCTTTCGTCTGAGAATGTCTTTCTGAGCGGAATGTCCAACGGAGGAGACCTTTCCTATGCCATTGCGCTTGAACATCCGGAGGCTTTTTCGGCCATAGCTTCAGTGGCGGGGCTGCAGTTCCAGTGGATGTCCCGCGAACTCAAGGCTCACGGCCCCGTTCCTTTCATGGAGGTGCACGGCACAGCCGACAAAACCTCGATGTGGGACGGCGACCC
This sequence comes from uncultured Bacteroidales bacterium, assembly GCA_927798505.1. Lineage (GTDB taxonomy): Bacteria > Bacteroidota > Bacteroidia > Bacteroidales > UBA932 > Cryptobacteroides. The sequence goes on along the minus strand of CAKMNE010000043.1, from coordinate 5,049 downwards.
TAAGGGTGAAGGCGGCTGGGGCCCTTATCTCTCAGTGCCCGTGGCTGTAGGGAACATAGTTGCAGCCTGCGGCTGCGAATACGAAAAGACCACCGTGCTTCCGAGAAAGGACACCCGCAAGCCTTCGCGCAAGGTGATTCTCCACCAGTGGCTCGGCAGCCCGAGCGGGGCTGAGGTCAGGCTCTACGAAGTCAGGGGCGGAAAGCATTCCTGGCATCTTGCAGACCTGGATACCTGCGAAGAAATTCTGACATTTTTTGAACACTACCTGAAATAACATGAGAACCAGACTGATAATCCCAACCTTAGCCTTGCTGATGTGCTGCTGTCTGTGCTGTACCAGCAAGATTGCGAATGAGCAGATAGGAGTCGAACTCAGCCAGGTAAAACTCAATCCGAAGTCTCCGATTGAGTGCAAAGCCGGCCAGACACTGAGTTGTTCCTTCATCTCAGGTTATGGCCCTTTGGCAACTGACGAAATCGTTCTCAGACGCGAGTCCCTGGACGATGTCGTCCTGCCGATAAAGTCTCTGGAGAAGACATCCTTCTCTTATACGCTTCCTAAACAGTTCGATTTCGACACCTACAGCTTCTGCCTTCGAAGGGACGGGGCTCTGAGGGGTTTCGGAAAGGTGACTTATGTGCAGGAAGGCTCCCAGGGCTCCGAGGACAATCCTATAGGTCCGGAGGAAGGCAGTACCGTCTGGGGCCTGGTGAGCTGTGAGGGCAAAGGCATTCCGGGAGTTGTCGTTTCAGACGGCGTGGAGGTTGTTGCTACAGACTCCAGGGGAGTTTATCAGATGCATTCCGCCAAGCAGAACGGCTATGTGTTCATTTCCGTTCCGAGCGGCTACGAGGTCGCTGCCCGCGGAGTGCTGCCGCAGTTCCACAAACAGGTCGCCAAATCCGCTTACGTTTGCGAGCGCATAGACTTCAGCCTCTACGAGAGCGGAGACCAGACCAACCACACTATGCTCTATTTCGGAGATATGCATATGGCCAACCGTACCAAGGACAGGGCCCAGTTCCGCACATTCACCTCCGAAATCAACGAGTATATGAAGGCCAATTCGTCTGCCAAGGTCTATGCTATCACCCTTGGCGATATGACCTGGGACCAGTTCTGGTACACCAACGCCTACGGCTTTGACCAGTATCTCAATGATGTGAATGCCATAGAGGGCCTGCAGATTTTCCATACCATAGGAAATCACGACCACGATATGAATGCTACCGGAGACTTCTATACGGTTGCCAAGTTCAGGGAAAAACTCTGCCCTAACTACTATTCGTTCAATGTGGGTGACATCCACTATGTGGTTCTTGACGATATCGAGTGCACCAACGCTACCGCATCCACAACGGACGGCAGCGTAAGGTCCTACAAGAATAACCTTACCTCAGAGATTCTGGACTGGCTCAAGAAAGACCTTTCCTTCGTGCCTAAGACCACCCCTCTGGTAGTCACTCTCCACGCCCCTGTCCACGACAGGAACGGGAATGCAAGTGTAGGCAACAATTCAGTGTTCCTCAGCCTGATTTACGATTACAACACCACCATAGTGTCGGGCCACAGCCACGTGCTTTACAATGTCGTCAAGAGCAAGTATGTGGAGCAGAACAGCGGAGCAGTCTGCGCAGCCTGGTGGTGGGCAGGGAAATATAACCCTACCTTCAACATAGGAACCGACGGCGCCCCGAACGGCTACCGCATCACTTCCGTAAGCGGCAAGGAGCAGAACAGCCTTTTCAAGGCCATAGGACGTCCTGAGGACTACCAGTTCCGCGCCTATGACCGCAACTCCATCTGCATCAATGCGGCAAATTACGGCGTGCTGCCTGAAAGGGAGTCCATACTTTTTGAAGAGGATTACGGCTCATACCGCACCGCAAGCAGCGCCAACGAGGTGATTGTCAATGTCTGGGATTGGGACCCGTCCTGGAAGGTGGAGATGTTCGAGGACGGCAAAGCCTTGACAGTCAGTCAGATGAGCGGCTCCTATGACCCTGCTTTCCTGATTGCCTACACCATCCCGAGACTGCTGGAGAACAACGGTGTGACTTGGCACTCCAGCAAGACAAACCACCTGTTCAAGGCTGCGGCATCTTCCGCAAGCTCAACCGTGGAAATCAAAGTCACGGATGATGAAGGCAGGGTTTATACCCGGACTATGCAAAGGCCTCTGGATTTCAAAGTTGACAATTACAAATAAACCAACCAATATAATTATTAACCAAAAGTACTAGTCATGTTTAAGCAAGTATTTCGCATTCTTGGTTTGACACTGCTGCTTTCCGTCTGCTGCACATTTGGTGCAGCCGCCCAGGGCCGTACCGTCAGCGGTAAGGTTGTGGACGAGGCCGGACAAGCCCTTATGGGTGTGGCAGTGATTCAACAAGGGACGAGCAACGGTACTGTGACCGAACTTGACGGCTCATTCGCCATCCAGGTTCCGGACTCGGACGTTGTCCTGGAAATCACTTCACTGGGCTACATGTCCAAGACGGTGAGCGTCCCTGCAGGAACAAAGGCTGTGTCTGTAGTCCTTTCAGAGGACTCTACCGTACTTGAGGAGACTGTTGTTGTGGGTTATGGTACCCAGAAGAAAGTCAACCTCACCGGCGCGGTAACCGCAGTCGAGTCCAAAGACCTTGAAGACCGTGTGGCTCACAACCTGTCAACCATGTTGCAGGGTTCCGTTGCCGGCTTCAATATCTCTACCTCAACGGGTAATCCTGGTTCCACCGGAACCTTGAACATCCGTGGTACAACTTCCATCAACGCGGCAAGTCCGCTCGTGCTCATCGACGGTGTTCCGGGAGATATCAACCGTGTCAACCCTGCCGATGTTGCCAGCATTTCAGTTATCAAGGACGCCTCCGCGGCTGCCGTTTACGGTGCCCGTGGTGCCTACGGTGTAGTGCTTGTCACCACCAAGGATTCCAAGAGGGATGACGGCAAGGCCACAGTCCGTTACAGCGGACGCTGGGGCTGGGAAGAGCCTACCACCTCCACCGACTACGAGACCCGAGGCTACTGGGCAGCCTATACCGTGGACAAGTTCTGGGAGGCCGACAGCGGCAACAAGTACACCACCTACACGGACGATGATATGATTCAGCTCCTCGCCCGTATCAATGATGTGACCGAGGATCCTTCTCGTCCTTGGATAGTCGAGGATTTCCGCAAGGGCCGCAACCAGTGGGTTTACTACTGCAACACCGACTGGTACCACGAACTCTACAATGACCAGCACCCTATCACTTCCCACACCGTCTCCATCAGCGGCGGCAACAAGGATGTGAAGTACTACATCTCCGGCGGTTACGACCGTCAGACCGGTGTGGTGAAGGTCAACCCTGACGTGTTCCAGAAGTACAACCTCCGCAGCAAGATTGATTTCAAGATCAACAAGTATGCAAGGCTTTCCAACAATACCTCCTTCTACGCTTCCAGCTACGACTGGATCGGCGCAGGTGATGTCGAGGACTCATTCGCTTACGCTTCCCGCCACGCGCTTGCCTGCTTCCCTCTGAAGAACCCTGACGGAACCTGGACCTACGGTACTCCTATGATTGCCGGAAATTACAACATCGCTAACGGACGTCAGATCATCTTCGGAGAAGGAATAGACAAGAACACCAAGGTCCGTACCGACTTCTCCAACACCACTCAGCTGACAATCAAGCCTGTAGAGCAGCTCTCGATAGTGGGAAACTACACCTATAGACTCTATCAGAACAGAGACACCGGAAGGCTCTATCCTATCACCTACCGCAGATATCCTGATTCAGCTCTGGAGTCCTATTCAACCGGAGCCGGTCTGAACGAGCTCACCGAGACTGTTGCCACCTACGTAAGGCAGTCGGCCAATGTCTTCGCAACATACGAGGACACCTTTGCCGACGCCCATCACTTTACCCTTACCGCAGGTATGAATGCCGAGACCTACCACAGGAAGTCCATTTCCGCTTCAGGTCAGAACATCTCCACCCCTTATCTCAACGACCTCAATCTCATCGGAACCGATGCCAACGGAGAGGTTGTGTCAAGCGTTTCCGGAGGAGCAACCAGCAATGCCCTGCTCGGTTTCTTCGCACGTGCGAACTACGACTACAAGGGACGTTACCTGCTTGAGGTTTCCGGCCGCTATGACGGTTCTTCCCGCTTTGCTCCAGGCCATCGCTGGGGATTCTTCCCTTCAGCTTCAGCCGGTTGGCGTATCAGCGAGGAGCCTGTCTTCGAGGATCTCAAGGGAACTCTCGACAACTTAAAGCTCAGGGCTTCCTTCGGACGCCTCGGCAACCAGGAAGTCGCTGACTTCGCTTATCTCCAGGAAGTGTCCTTCTACAACTTCAATACGTCGGGACATTACTATTACAGTTTCGGCGAGAGCAGCATCAACGGCAAATATGCCTCTCTCTCCGCTCCTGTAAACGCCAATCTGACTTGGGAAACCGCAGAGCAGCTGGACCTCGGTCTGGATATCGCCCTGTTCGGAAACAGGCTCGAGTTCACCGGTGACGTGTATGTCCGCAACACCCTCAATATGCTTGTAAAGGGAAGCAAGATTCCTGCAATCTACGGAGCCGACGCACCGAAGGAGAACTCGGCCGACCTTTCAACCAAGGGTTATGAACTCTCACTCAGCTGGAGGGATTCCTTCGAACTTGCAGGGGAGCGTTTCGGTTACTCCCTGCGCGGAACTCTCAGTGACTACTCAACCTATGTGACCAGGTACGACAACAATCCTGAGCACCTGCTCGGCGACTACTATGTAGGCCAGAGGATAGGTGATATCTGGGGATTCAAGGTTGACGGATTCTTCGCTACTGACGAAGAGGCTATAGACTACAACACCAATGTCTGCGATCAGCTTTCATACATCGGAACCTCACGTATGCGCGGTGGTGTGATGGCCGGAGACCTCAAGTATCTTGACCTCGACGGCGACAAGGAGCTGGGAATCGGACATAACACTCCGGAGAAACCAGGAGACAGGGAAATCCTCGGAAACAGCCTTGCAAGCCTGCAGTACGGATTTACCT
>CAKMNE010000042.1 GCA_927798505.1 uncultured Bacteroidales bacterium | reverse complement strand
AATCACGCAAATCGTCCCTCCAGTTAGGCTGGGGGACGATTGCTATGCGATAACCGTAATGCTGAAGATACCTGGCAATGCAGGCTGTTCCGAAACTCGGATGGTCCACGAAAGCATCTCCGGTAAAGAAAATGATGTCGATGTAGTCCCATCCCAGGCGTTGCACCTCCTTGACGGAGGTAGGGAACATATAATTCTCCATTTTCGATTACATCCTGTATGGGAGCTCGATGCCGAGCAGGCCCATGGCTGCGCGCAGCACGCGGGCTATGTTGCTGATGAGGCTCAAACGCGCGCTGAGCAGCTCCGCATCCGGCTCCCGGAGTATAGGGGTGTCGTGGTAGTACTGGTTGAACTCCTTTGCAAGTTCGTAACTGTAGTTCGCGAGCAGTGCCGGAGAGAAGTTGTCAGCCGCCTCCTGCACCTTCGAAGGGTAGGCGCTCAGGAGTTTGACAAGTCGAACTTCCTTTGGATTGAGTACGACATCCCCGACTTCCGGGCTGCGGCCTTCGGCTTCGGCCTTGCGCAGTATGCTGCAGATACGGGCATGGGTGTACTGGATGAAAGGGCCGGTGTTACCGTTGAAATCTATGCTCTCGCGCGGGTCGAAGAGCATGGTCTTCTTCGGATCCACCTTGAGTATGAAGTACTTGAGGGCGCCGAGGCCAATCATATGATAAAGCTTTTCCCTTTCCTCCTCAGGCATGTCGGCGAGTTTGCCGCTTTCCTCGGAGGTGGCCTTGGCCTCGTTGTACATGTCTTCTATAAGGTCGTCGGCATCCACCACCGTGCCTTCGCGGCTCTTCATCTTGCCCTCCGGCAGCTCGACCATTCCATAGCTCAGATGGTAGATCTGGCTGGCCCAGTCATAGCCCAGCTTGCCGAGTATAAGCTTGAGAACCTGGAAATGGTAGTCCTGCTCGTTGCCAACGACATAGACATGGGAATCGAGGGAGTACTGTGCAAAGCGGCGCTCCGCCGTGCCCAGGTCCTGGGTAATGTAAACGGAGGTGCCGTCGCCGCGAAGCACGAGCTTGCGGTCCAGCCCGTCGGCTGTGAGGTCGCACCATACGGAGCCGTCAGGATCCTTTGTGAATACGCCCATATCCAAGCCTTTCTGCACGAGCTCCTTGCCCAGGAGGTAGGTATCGTGCTCATAATCCACCTTGTCGAAGCTGATGCCAAGGCTGCGGTAGGTCTGGTCGAAGCCTTCGAAAACCCAGCCGTTCATCATCTCCCAAAGGGCACGCACCTCACTGTCGCCCTGCTCCCATTTGACGAGCATATCGTGGGCCTCCTTCATACAAGGTGCGGCCTTTTCGGCCTCGTCCTTGCTCATGCCCTGCTCCATAAGCTGAGCTGTCTGCTGCTTGAGCAGGTTGCTGAAGGCGACGTAGCAGTCTCCAACCAGATGGTCTCCCTTCTTGCCGGTGGAGGCAGGGGTAGCACCGTCGAAGAGCTGCTTCCACGCAAGCATGGACTTGCAGATATGGATACCCCGGTCGTTGACCAGGGTGGCCTTGATTACCTTGTTGCCGCCGGCCTGCAGGATATTGGATACGGACGCACCCAGAAGGTTGTTGCGTATGTGTCCGAGGTGCAGGGGCTTGTTTGTATTTGGCGAAGAGAACTCGACCATTATGGTCTTCCCTGTGGAAGGCAGAGTGCCGTAATTCCCGTCTCCGTCAATTGCCTGAAGGGCTTCCCTCCAGTAGGCTCCGGACAGGCAGATGTTGAGAAAGCCTTTGACCACATTGAATGATGCAACTTCCGGGCAGGCGTCCACCAGCCAGTCGCCTATGGCCTTGCCTGTGGCTTCCGGGGCGAGGTGGGAGATGCGCAGGAGCGGAAACACCACGAGGGTGTAGTCACCTTCGAATTCCTTGCGCGTAGGGGCAACCTGAAGACTCGTGGCGGGAACCTGACTACCGAAAAGAGCGGCTACGGCCTCTGAGGCCTTGGCCGCGAGAAACTGCTCCGCACCCATTATCCAAGATAGGTTTTGAGAAGTTTGCTTGCTGACGGTTTCTTGAGCTTTCGTATTGCCTTTTCCTTGATTTGGCGAACGCGCTCGCGTGTGAGGTCGAGGTTCTCCCCTATTTCTTCGAGAGTCATCTCCTGGCAGCCTATGCCGAAGAAGCACTTGACGATTTCCCTCTCACGCGGAGTGAGAATCTGCAGTGCCCTTTCGATTTCGGTGCTGAGGGACTCGTTGTTGAGTCCGCGGTCAGCAAGCGGGGAATCATCGTTCGGAAGAACGTCGAGAAGGCTGTTGTCCTCGCCCTCCACGAATGGCGCATCTACGCTGACATGACGGCCGGAGACACGAAGAGTATCGGCGATTTTCTCGCGGGGGATGTCTATCATCTCGGAGAGTTCCTCGGTAGAAGGCTGGCGCTCGTTCTCCTGTTCGAAGCGGCCGAGCGCCTTGTTGATCTTGTTCAGTGAGCCTACCTGATTGAGAGGGAGGCGCACAATGCGGCTCTGTTCTGCCAGAGCCTGGAGTATTGACTGTCGAATCCACCACACCGCATAGGAGATGAATTTGAATCCGCGGGTTTCGTCAAATTTTTCAGCGGCCTTGATAAGACCGAGATTTCCTTCATTGATGAGGTCCGGAAGGCTCAATCCCTGGTTCTGGTACTGCTTTGCAACGGATACCACGAACCTGAGGTTCGCCTTGGTGAGCTTTTCGAGAGCCGCCTGGTCGCCCTTGCGGATTCTCTGGGCAAGTTCCACTTCCTCTTCCGGTGATACCAACTCCTCGCGGCCTATTTCCTGGAGATACTTGTCCAGAGAGGCGCTTTCGCGGTTGGTGATGCTCTTAGTAATCTTTAGCTGTCTCATTGTACTGTTTAAACTTTACTGCTCCTTGGCGAGTGCGAAGAAGACTGACTTGCCGGAAGGGGTGAGTCCTTCTATGACTATTGCCCTCTTGGCCTTTGCAGCCTGATCCACTACATCCTGAGGCTTGCTGACAGGCTGATCGTTGACATAACGTATGATCAGACCGTCGGTAGCGCCGCTTGCAGCAAGTTTTCCGTTGCCCGCCGAAACCACTTCCACACCATTTTTCACACGCAGTGCGGAAAGTGTCTTATGGTCTGCGGCACGGAGCTTCGCTCCATAGAATGCGACAGTTCCATCATCGAGTGCTGTACCTGTAGGCTGGGAATCACCCTGGAAGGTAACTTTCACCACCTTTTCCTTGCCGTCGCGCACAAGTGTCACCTGCGCAACGTCCTTAGGGTGGTAGCCGTTCACTATTTCCTGCAGGGATGACGGACCATTGATGGTCTTATCTCCTATCTTCAGGAGCACATCCCCCTTTTTGATTCCGGCCTTATCGGCAGCGCCGCCTTTGCTAACCTCAACAATATATACTCCCTTCAGGGAGGAAAGTTTCATTTCGGCTGCAACTTTTTCGTCAACTGCACTCATCATTACGCCGAGTTTCGCCCTGCGGACTGAGCCGAAATCAATGAGATCATCGACAATTTTCCTTACGATGTTGGACGGAACGGCGAATGAATAGCCGGTGTAGGAACCCGTCTGGCTGATGATTGCGGTATTGACGCCCACGAGTTCACCCTGTTTGTTGACCAACGCGCCGCCGGAGTTGCCGGGGTTGACTGCGGCATCGGTCTGGATGAAGGATTCGATTTTGAATTCACCGGTATAGTTGGGCATGGAACGGCCCTTGGCGCTTACAATTCCCGCAGTAATGGTGGATCGCAAATCATAAGGCGAGCCGATTGCCAGCACCCATTCTCCGAGCCTCAGCTGATCGGAATCAGCGAAAGGGATGGCAGGGAGCCCCTTTGCGTCGATTTTGAGCAGAGCCACGTCCGTGGCGGGGTCGGTGCCGACTATTGTGGCATCATAGCTCATGTCATTGTAGAGAGTCACCCTTACCTTGGAAGCATCGGCAACCACGTGGTTGTTCGTTACTATGTATCCGTCTTCGCGTATGATCACACCCGAACCGCTGCCCTTGCGCTCACGGCTCTGAGGCTGGATTTCATCTCCGAAGAAGAAACGGAAGAAGGGGTCGTTGATCTGGTTGGACGGATAGTTCTGATTGATAGTCACTTCCACATAGACCACGCCGCTTACGGCAGTCTCTGCGGCATATGTGAAATCGGGATAATCCTGAGGCACTGACAAATTGGCAGCACTGAGTGGCAGTGCCGAAAGGGAGAGGGCTGCAACAGCAGCCATAAGTTTAATTCTGTTCATTTTATTTGTATGTTTTTAAGTGTTCTGAACTTCGGTATCAATAAAGTCAAATAATATGCCACGCTTTTGAGTAAAAATTGCTACATTTGTGGAGATACTAAAAACAACAGGTTATATAATATGGAATTCAACGTTTCAAGTGCAGAACTCCTCAAGGGACTCAGCGATGTGGCCAGGGCCATCCCTGCGAAGTCGCCCATCTCCATTTTGGAAAACTTCCTTTTCGCCATCAAGGACGACAAACTAGAAATCACGGCATCGGACCAGGAACTTACCCTTCGCACCATTCTCAATGTGGATGTAAAAGAGGAAGGCAGCATGGCCGTTCCGGCCCATCAGATGATGGACCTCATCAAAGCCCTTCCTGACCAGCCCGTTTCTTTCAAGACCACTTCCGACAGTTCTTTCGAATGCACCTGGGCGAACGGAAACTCTTCCCTTCCTTTCTTCCCTGCTGAGGATTATCCTGAAATAAAGGGTGCCGGCGAGGATGCAGATACGGTAGTTTTACCGGCTCAGGCTCTGATTGACGGCATCAACGGAACAATATATGCCACAGCGGACGACGAGATGCGCCCGACTATGAACGGTATCTTCTTCGACCTCGACCTGCAGAGCAGCACACTTGTGGCGTCGGATTCGCACAAGCTCATCTGCTACACGGACACCGACCTGAGCTGCCCGGTCAAAGCCTCATTCATTCTGCACAAAAAGCCTGCAGGAGTGCTCCGCGCCATAATCGGCAAGGATGTGGAGAGCGTTGAACTCTCTTTCGACACCAACACCGCAGTCTTCAAGTTCGGACCTACGATGATGGTTTGCCGCCTCATTGTGGGAAGGTATCCGAAGTACCGCGATGTCATTCCGCAGAACAATGCCAACATACTCAAGATTGACAGGGCCCAGCTGCTCAACACGGTAAGACGAGTGTCCGTCTGCGCCAACAAGGCTTCGAACCACATCAAGTTCGACCTCAAGGCCGGACAGGTGGAAATCACCGCCCAGGACCTCGGATTTGCCATTGCAGCTTACGAAAAACTCTCCTGTGACTACAACGGTGACGACCTCACGATAGGTTTCAAGAGCAGTTTCCTGATTGAGATTCTCAACAACATGACTTGCGAGACGGTGGTTATGAAGTTCGCCGACGCACGCAAGGCCGCACTCATCGTGCCTTCCGAGGAGGAAGCTGAGAGCGAGAAGATCTGCGGCATCATCATGCCTATCATGGTTTCATAGGGATTCTGGACATGGAACTCAATCTACAACGACCTCTCCTGTTCTTCGACATAGAGAGCACGGGACTCAATATTCCGAATGACTCAATAATCGAGCTCAGCTTCGTGAAGATACTTCCCGGAGGTGAGCAGCGCATCAAGACCTGGAAAATCAAGCCTTGGGACTACGTCAAACAGTGCCAGAGGCCCATTGACCCTCAGGCCTCGAAGGTGAACGGCGTGACGGACGACATGCTCGTCGACTGCCCTACCTTCTATGAAGTGGCCGATGAGGTTGCCGCCTGGCTGGAGAACAGCGATCTGGCAGGCTTCAATTCCGCCAAATTCGACCTCCCTATGCTGGCAGAAGAGTTCGAAAGGGCAAAGCTGGCCGGCAAGGACCTCAAGGTTGACCTTCACTCCCCGAAGATGGTTGACGTGCAGAACATCTACCACGCAATGGAGCCGCGCAACCTGCGCGCAGCCTACCGCTTCTACTGCGGAGGTGAGGATTTTGACAATGCCCATACCGCTGAGGCCGACACAATTGCGACCTACGAGGTGCTGAAGGGCCAGCTGGACCGCTACCCGGAAGTGCTGAAGAACGATGTGGCTTCGCTCGCATCCTATGTAACCAGGAAGGCAGTTGACTTTGCGGGAATGATAGTGATCGGAGAGGGCGGCGAGCCTACAGTCAACTTCGGCAAGCACAAGGGCCGGACGGTGCGCGAGGTCTTCAACACAGACCGCAATTACTTCCGCTGGATTCAGGATGGAGCCTTCACCCTGGACACCAAGCATCAGTTCGCGAAACTGGAAGAGGAGTACAGCAGGGAGAGGCTGGCAGCAAAGTTCAACACCAAACTCTTCTGAGATGGTTACTCTGCTGGCTTTCCTGCTGCTTGCACTGTGCATTTCCTTCCTCTGCTCACTGCTGGAGGCTACATTGATGTCCACTCCCCTTTCCTACGTCACAATGAGGGAGGAGGAGGGCTACAAGCCCGCAAGCCGATTCAAGCAGTACAAGCAGGAATCCTCCCGCCCTATAGCGGCGATACTCAGCCTCAACACCATAGCCAACACCATAGGCGCAGCCGGAGTAGGCCAGCAGGCCACCCTGCTCTTCGGCAGTGCGTGGTTCGGTCTGGTCAGCGCAATCACCACCATACTGATTCTGGTCTTCGCGGAAATCATTCCTAAAACCATAGGTACCACCAGATGGAAGTCCCTGATGGGATTCACCACCGTGGTGCTCACAGGCCTGATTTACATACTCTACCCAATAGTGCTGTGCGTGGAGCTCCTCACCCGGCTCATTAGCCCGAAGGAAGCGGATACCACCGTTTCCCGCGAGGAGGTGAGCGCAATGGCCAATGTGGCTGAGGAGGGCGGCGACCTCGAGGAGGACGAGAACACCATCATCCAGAATCTTATCAACATGGATGAGATGTCGGCGCAGAGCGCCATGACTCCCCGCGTGGTGTGCGACATTGCACCCGAGACTATGACGGCCAAGCAGTTCTTCAAGGACAAGAGGTACCTGCACCACAGCCGCATTCCTGTCTATGACAAGGATGAGGAGTACATCACCGGCTACATTTTGAGGATGGAGGCCGTGCAGCTGATGGCCGAGGACAAGTTCGACGTGACGCTAGGCAGTATCAGAAGGGATATACAGACTTTCCCCAAGGACAAGCCTCTGGATGAAATCTGGGATGAGATGATTGAGAAGGATGAGCAGATTTCAGTGATTATTGACGAGTACGGCTGTTTCCAGGGCATTCTTACCCTTGAGGATGTAATCGAAACCCTCATCGGCAACGAAATCGTGGATGAGATGGATACTGTCCGGGACATGCAGCAACTTGCAAGGGACAAGTGGAAGAAGATTGCAAAAAAAATGCAGCAATAAGATTCTTTTACTATCTTTGCATTCCCGTTTGCCACATTAGCTCAGTTGGTAGAGCATCGCATTCGTAACGCGAAGGTCGCCAGTTCAAGCCTGGCATGTGGCTCAGAATATTATTTTGAAATCCACAGTTGGATTTTCACACCAAGTTCCGTTCACGCGTGCCGATTCTTCGGTGCGCGTGATCAGTTTCTGCCTCGGCTGAAGCTCCACTGCGACCATATCGCCTACTCTCAGATAGCAGCGTGACGAAGCCAGCACGAGGGCATTTTCCGCCATCTCGCGGGAGCCTTTGGCTGTGCGGAAGATTTCAATCCCGTCCCTGAAGAGTACGAATTCATTGCCCTCTACCCCTAGAGTGATTGGGTTGTAGAGCGGAAAAGGCAGGAAAGAGGTTTTGTCCAGACAGCTTGCGCAGGCAAAGCCCTCCTCGCTTCCGTCCAGCATATCATCCGGATAGAGCAGTACCCCATAGCCCACCCCGTCGTAGTAGCGTGAGGCAAAGGCAGGGCCTATCCAGCGCCCCGGCTTGCTGACCCTTGCAAAGAAAACCGGGGTCCAGCTGAGGCTGTTCACAAAGTCTGGCAAATACAAATCTTCATTGTCGCGCTCCCAGGTAGTGTCCGGGCGCACTATTACTTTTCCGCTGGCAGTAATTACCGGTATATTCATAGATTTCACCTGTTTCAGGGGACAAATGTAAGCTTATTTTTCCGAAAAGTGCTATCTTCGTGCATTATGAAAATAGGAAACAGAATTTATCCGGACTCTCCCTTCGAGAGAATGATGAAGGTTAAAGTCGAAGATAGCAGCAAGGGCCGCTACCAGTTCGACGAGAACTATCCATACTACGAAGACGGCCTTTGGTACCGTTTCAACAAGCTTCTGTGCTCCATTGTGCTCAACTGCCTCGCCATTCCATATATGAAAATTGCGATGGGCCTGCGCGTCAAAGGACGCGATGTGCTGAAAAAGTACGGCAAGGAGCTGGAAAACGGGGCTGTAACCATATGCAACCACGTCTATCTGATGGATGCGGTTGTGGCAACCTGGGCTGTGCGCAAGTTCAGGCGCATACATATCATTATGTATGCCAAGCATTTCAATAACCCGGGCTTCCACTGGATGCTGCATTCGATTGGAGGAGTTCCTATTGCCGAGAACATTGCGGGAATGCGCAGGTTTGACGAGGCCTTCGACAAGTTCCACGAGCAGAAGCAGTGGATTCACGTCTTTCCGGAAGAGGTGCGATGGGACTATTATCCTTACCTTCGTCCTTTCCGCAAGGGAGCCTTCTCAATGGCTTACAAGTACCAGGTTCCCATTCTTCCCCTGGTTATCACCTTCCGCGAGCGCAAGGGTCTGTACAGGCTCTTCGGCAAGTCTGACACTCCGCTGATGACCATTAACATTCTTGAGCCTGTCTTCCCTCAGAAGGGGGCAAGGCGCAAGGAAGAGGTGATCAGAATGAGGAAGGAAGCCCACGCAAAAATGGTCGAAAGGATGGGCGTGGACAACATTTGGTCGGCAATTCCTGAAGACGAGTTAGTTTAATCGAAAAGATTTCCTATATTTGCATCGGGAAAGTCGTACACGACCAGCTCCCTCTGAACTCCCCCAGGACCGGAAGGTAGCAAGGGCAGGAGGTTGTAGCGGTGCGATGTGCTGAGCTTTCCCTTTTTTGTTTCCCTGTATGAAAGCAGATATCATTGTAGTTGGAGGAGGGGCCGCAGGTCTGATGGCGGCCTGGGGAGCGGCTGATGCCCTTGTGGCAAAAGGCAGCGATGCGAGCGTGGTGGTGCTCGAGAAGATGCCACGCCCTGCCCGCAAGGTAATGATTACCGGCAAGGGACGCTGCAATTTCACCAATCTCAAGGACTGGAACGAATTCAGTGCCCATATCCGCACCAATCCGAATTTTGGCAAACCATCCTTTTTCAACCTCACTCCTCAGCGGCTCATCGATTTTTTCGAGGGCTATGGTATGCCGACAGTGGTGGAAAGGGGCGACAGGGCTTTCCCTGAGTCCCATCGCGCTTCTGATGTGGTGGACACCCTGGTAAGCGCCTGCCACAGCAAGGGAGTCAAAATCGAGACAGAAGCCGCAGTGAAGACTGTGGAGCAAACGGATGAAGGATTCAGACTGGATATGGAGAACGGCGGTGTATGGACCTGCCGCAAACTGATTATAGCCACTGGCGGCCTGAGCTACCCTGGCACAGGGTCCACAGGAGACGGCCTTCGCTGGGCTTCGGGGCTGGGGCATAGACTCGTTCCGACCTTCCCTTCGCTGACCGCTCTAGTCCCCAAGGGCTACAAACGGCAGGAAGTCAAGGACCTGCATATAGACCGCAGCACTCCTTTTGCCGAGCTTGGCGAGAAGCTCGCCGGAGTCTCTCTGAAAAACGTGGGAGTTCAGCTGATGGTCCAGGACACCCTGGCCCAGGACGAGTTCGGGGACGTGGACTTCACCGACGGAGGATTGGAGGGACCGATAGGCTTCCAAATCAGCCGCAAGGCGGTGAAATCACTTATTAACGGCTCGCGCGTGTGCGTGAACATAGATATGAAACACGGAGTGCCGCTTGAGGAATTGCTGGTGCGCGTGCGGGAACTCTGGAAGGAGGTTGACCATGACCCGAGGTCAGCTCGCCTTCGCGAAAAGGAAAAATGCCGCATACTGCTGGGAAAGCTTATGCCATGGGACCTGATTCCCGCCTTCCTGGCCTGCCATCCGCAGATTATTTCACTGGAGCGCCGCGGACGCACCGACACCAAGGTTTGGGTGAATATGCTGGAAATCGCCAAGGCCCTCAAGTGCTGGCGCTTCGAGATTGCCGGCTATGTGGGATATGAGCGCTGCGTTGTGACGGCAGGAGGCGTGAGCACAGACGAAGTGGTGGCAAAAAGCCTGGAGTCGAAACTGATACCGGGACTTCATCTTTGCGGTGAGGTGCTGGATGTTGACTGCGACACCGGAGGTTACAATCTGCATATGGCATTCTGCACCGGACTTCTTGCCGGTCAAAGTGCCGCAAAAGCGCTTTAAGCTATAACAGCGGAGAATATCAGTTCAGGAGCCTCGGCGTCAAGTGCGTTCGGGGCTTCATTTTCCGTAAGGTGGAAGGCGGCGAACTGCCCCGGGGTGATGCTGCGCTGGGCCTGGTCGAAAACGGTGAAGATGCCGCCCTGCCTGTAATAGACGGTGGCATCCTGAAGTGGCTGACGGTAGCGTATGCGCACCCGTACACGGCGCTGCTCACCCGGCTTGAGCTCGAAGC
>CAKMNE010000041.1 GCA_927798505.1 uncultured Bacteroidales bacterium | reverse complement strand
TGAATCCGTCAACCGTTGTCTCGTTTGCTCCGACGTGGATCCAGTTGCCGGAACCTGACATATCGCTAGGATATGAGAAGAACAGGAAGGCGCGGGCGAGAATGGCAATGTTAACCACATTCATTCCGGTGCCTCCGAATACTTCCTTTCCGAAGATTACGGCGAATGCAACGGCAAGTGCGAGCATCCAGAGAGGAACATCGACAGGGACGATGAGAGGGATGAAGAAACCGGTTACGAGATAACCCTCGTTCACCTCTTCCCCGCGAATCTGGGATGAAGCGAATTCAATTCCAAGACCTACGATGTAGGATACAAGGTAGAGAGGGAGAACTTTCCAGAAACCATACCAGAAGGCCTGCCATACATTGGCGGAGATTCCGGTGGCGAGAGCGTGCTGCCAGCCGACGTTCCACATTCCGAAGATTGCTGCTGGAACGGCCGCGATGACAGCTATAATCATAATTCGTTTGATGTCGACTGCGTCACGCACGTGCGAACCCTTGAGGGTTACGGTTCCCGGCACGTGGAGGAATGTCTCAAAAGCATCGACAGTTGAGTGCAGCCAGTAGAGTTTGCCGCCTTTTTCAAAAATCTTGTTCATATCTTCTAAGCCATTTCCTTAAGCATCAGGTCGATACCCTTTGCAATCATTTCCTGAATGTAGTTCTTTGACGGGTCCACATATTCGCAGATTGCCAAATCCTCAGGAAGAACTTCGTAGATTCCGAATTTCTCCATCTTCTCTATGTCGCCTGCAAGGCAAGCCTTTGCAAGGTAGATAGGGTAGATGTCCATAGGGAGGTATTTGGAATAGTAGCCGTCGGACATTACGAATGCACGGGGACCTCCGTGGAGGTTGGTGTCCATATCGTATTTGCGGCCCGGAGTGAGCCAGCCGAGGCACCAGTTGAAATAGGTGTGGTCTGCGGAATACTGGTTGAACCTGAACGGCCTTGCCCATCCGAGAAGTTCCTTGTCGGTGCCTTCCTTGATGATGGTGATGCAGTCGTCCGCGAAGCCGAGGTAGCCCTGCTCGCCGACTGCACGGCCGCTGAAGATGTTGCCGCTGATGAGACGGACTCCATTGGCGTCAGCTCCGTAGAAAGGCTTGAGCTCGCTGAAAGGCATGCCCGGGAGGGTGCTGATGTAGGCCGGCTGGATAGCGGCAGGACCGCCGACAGCCACCATATGGAGCATATCGTAACGGCCTTTGAGGAAGAGTTTTCCTATGGCTGCGAGGCCATGCATGGACACTGTCCATACGGTCTCGTCCTTGCGGATAGGGGAGATGTGGCTGATCTGCACTCCCACATTGCCTACCGGATACTTGCCCTGGAAGAGATGCACTTCGCAACCCTTCAGGCGGCTGAAATTGGAGCCGGAGTAGCGCTTCGCGTCGAAGCTGATGTGAACGGGACAGATTTTGCCGAGAGCATCGATGCCGGCCTGGAGAGCTGCGATCTGTTCGCCATAGGCGAATTCCACGTCAGCCGCTGCAGGAGCAGCATTTATTGCCGATACGAAGATTCCCTTCGGAGTGAGGGCAGGGTCTGCGATTATGCCGTAAGGACGCTGTACGAAAACAGGCCAGAGGCCACCTGCAAGCAGAGCTGACTTCACTTCTTCGGCGCTCAGTTCTGCCGGATTCTTCTTTCCGAAGTCCAGATACTCCTGTTTGCCGTCGGTTTGAATCAGTACTGCGAGAAGCTTTCTCTTCTCGCCCCTGACTACTTCCTTCACGGTTCCGCTGGTAGGGGCCGCTACGATGATGTCAGGGTTCTTTTTGTCCGAGAGAACAGGCGATCCAGCGAGCACACGGTCACCTTCCTTTACCAGCAGACGGGGCAGAAGTCCCTTGAAATCTTCGGGTTGGATGGCAACGATGTCGCTGATCACAGTCTTGCTCAGGCGTTTCTCAGGCGAACCGGATACCGGAACGTCGAGACCCTTTTTCAAAACAATGGTTTTGGACATTTCTATATAGGTTTATAAGATTTGCATTAAGGCGGTGCGAAGATAGCAATTTTTTTCCTAATTTCGCGGCTGTATGGAAAACAAAGTGAATGCAATTCTCGATGGCCTGAACGAAGAACAGCGGAGGGCGGTAGAGGCGATGGACGGACCGGTTCTGATTATTGCCGGTGCCGGTTCCGGAAAGACCAGGGTGTTGACTTCAAGGGTGGCATATATGCTTGCCAGCGGAGTGGATCCATCCACTATCCTTGCCCTGACCTTCACCAAAAAGGCAGCCAACGAAATGAAAGAGAGAATCTCTCTGCTTGTGGGCAGGGAGAAGGCCCGCCGCGTGGTGGCAGGCACCTTCCATTCCGTTTTCGTGCGTTTCCTGCGCGAGTATGCAGGGTTCCTTGGCTATCCCGAACAGTTTACGATCTATGACACTTCCGACTCCACGGCGGCGGTGAAACACTGCATCAAGGAGCTCGGTCTGGACGACAAGACCTACAAGCCCAGGGAGGTGCTCTCACGCATATCCGGGGCAAAGAACAATCTCGTGACGGAGGAAGCCTACCGCTGCCGCCAGGACCTGCTTACCGCGGACAGCCGCTCACGCAAGCCCGAGATTCACAAAATCTACAGCCTGTACCAGCGCAAGCTCAAGGAGTCCGGCGTGATGGATTTCGACGACATCCTGGTCAATATGAACATTCTGCTTCGTGACAATCCAGAGGCTCTGGATGCTTTGTCCCGCCGCTTTGCCTACATACTCGTGGACGAGTACCAGGATACCAACTATTCGCAGTATATAATAGTGAGGAAACTCTCCTCCCTGCGGCGCAATATCTGCGTAGTGGGCGATGATTCACAGTCCATCTACGCCTTCCGCGGTGCGCAGATCCAGAACATATTCAATTTCTCCAAGGACTTCCCTCAGGCAAAGCTGTTCCGCCTGGAAAGCAACTACCGCTCGACCTCGACCATAGTGGACGCAGCCAACAGCGTGATAGAGAAGAATTCCAACCGCATCCCGAAGGTCTGCCATTCGATGGGAGAGAAGGGCGAGCCCATACGCATCGTAAGTTCGTACAACGAGACCGGCGAAGCGGCAATGGTCGCGGATGAAATCGTTTCCAGGATGCGCAAGGACGGCTCGCAGTACAGCGACTTCGCCATACTCTACCGCACCAACAATCAGTCCCGAGCCCTTGAGGAGGCCCTGAGGCGCAGGAACATACCGTACAGGGTGTATTCCGGCAACTCCTTCTACGAGAGGGCGGAGGTCAAGGATATGATGGCCTATCTCAAGCTCGTGGTCAATCCGCTTGACGAGGAGAGCTTCAAGAGGGTGGTCAACAAGCCGGCCAGGGGCATAGGAGACACTTCGCTGGAAGCTCTGGACAAGGCCGCCAGGGCGCATCAGACCTGCCTTTTCAAGGCGGCCTGGCTGGAAGACCTGGAGAGCTTCGGGCTCAAGGCCGCTGCAATAGCCCGGATCAAGGCTTTCTGCGAGATGATAAACCGCTTCGCGGCGGATGCGTTCAGATGCAATGCCGAGGAGCTTGCGCTCAGGATTGCGGACGAGAGCGGATACCGCACGGCCCTTGCCGCCGACACTTCCATCGAGGGCATGGCGCGCAAGGCCAATGTGGAGGAGCTTCTCGACTCCATCTCCATCTATGTGGAAGAAAGGACTTCCGAGGCTCAGGAAAACGGAGAGGATGAGCCGGACATCACCCTCTCAGACTATCTCGAGAATGTCTCCCTGCTCGCCAATGCCGACACAGACGAGGGTGATGATTCCAACAGGGTATCGCTTATGACCGTCCATTCCGCCAAGGGCCTGGAGTTCAGCCACGTGCTGATTACCGGCCTGGAGGACAATCTTTTCCCTTCTATGAATATGGTGGGCTCCGCTGCCGACCTGGAGGAGGAGAGAAGGCTTTTCTATGTTGCCCTGACCCGGGCAAAGAAGGATATTGTGCTTACTCACGCCAGCTCCCGCATGCGCAACGGCAAGACTGAGAACAACCCTCTGTCGCGTTTCGTGAAGGAAATAGACCCACGCTATCTGGAGAATCCTTCCGCAGTTCAGAGTGAGATGGCCTTCAGCGGATTCGGCGGCTTCGGCACGCGGCGCCCCGCCTTCTCTCCGGTTCAGCGTCCTTCTCCGGTTCAGCGGTATGCTTCTCATCCGGCATCCTCGCCTCAGCAGCGTCCGGCATCCTCGCAGGTTCAGCGTCCTGCGCCCCTGCAGCGACCTGCGGCTTCAGCCCCGCAGCGTCCGGCAGATCCGAACTTCGTGGCTGTGGATATGTCAGAGCTGTACGAGGGCGAAAGGATAGAACACAACCGTTTCGGTCCGGGCCGTATCAAATCCATCACCGGAGTGGCGCCGGAACTGAAGGCAGTAGTGGATTTTGACGATTACGGCACGAAAACCCTGCTTCTGAAATACGCGAAAATGAGACCTCTCAAATAATTATGGAAAGAACAAAAGAAATCTACCGTATCACCCTTTTGGGCGGATTGGCCAACCTTGTGCTGGTGCTCGTGAAATTTGTGGCCGGAGTGCTGGGCGCATCAGCCGCAATGGTTGCGGATGCGGTACATTCCCTGAGCGACCTTCTGACCGATGTCATTGTTCTGGTCTTCGTGAAGATAGGAAACAAGCCCGCGGACGGCGACCATAATTACGGACACGGCAAGTACGAGACTCTTGCAACCCTGATAGTGGGCCTGTCCCTGCTTGTTGTCGGCGGAAAACTGCTTGCCGACGGAGTTAACAAGATTGTAGCCGCCATAGGCGGGGAAGTGCTCCACACTCCGGGATGGATAGCCTTTGCTGCTGCCATACTCAGCATAATCATCAAGGAAGTGCTCTTCCAGCTGACCGTGAGGGTGGGCCGCAGGACAAGATCCGATGCGGTGATTGCCAACGCCTGGCACCATCGCACTGACGCCCTGTCCTCAATCGGAACTGCAATAGGAATAGGCGGCGCTGTCTTCTTCGGCCAGAAATGGGCCATACTCGACCCTATTGCGGCGGCTCTTGTGAGCATATTCATCATCGTGGCCGCAGTGAAAATCCTTCTTCCTGCAGTCAACCAGCTGATGGACAAGAGTCTCCCTGCCGAGGAAGAAGAAAAAATCAGGGCCATCGTTGCCGAAGACCCTGAACTTTCAGATTTGCATAACCTGCGTACCCGTCAAGTGGGAAATGTCCACTCCATAGAAATGCACGTGAGAATGCCGGGTGATGTGACTCTGGATGTGGCCCACAAGCACTCTATGGATCTGGAAGAGCGGATCAAGGAAGAGCTTGGCCCTGAATCCATAGTGAACATCCACGTGGAGCCGATCAAAGTTGACGGAAAATACAGGTGCGAATAGCTATTTGCACCATTTCTCCAGCCATCCGTAGAATTCGCGATGCCAGTAGAGCGAGTTCTGCGGCTGAAGTATCCAGTGATTCTCCTCCGGGAATACTACAAGTCTTGAAGGAACGCCCATCATCTGCGCGGCGTTGAAGGCGGCCATTCCCTGCTCGTAAGGGATGCGGTAGTCCATCATGCCGTGTATGCACAGGATAGGGGTGTGCCATTTGGTAACCATTGAAGAAGGGGAGTTGGCATAGTGGCGCTGCGCCTTTGGCGTTGAGGCATATGGAGCTCCTGCCTGCTGCATTCCGCCGAAGGTGATGCCGTCGCCTGCCGGCCCTGTCTGGCCCGGAGTGTAAGCGTACTCCGTAAGTCCGCCGTTGTCCCAGTTGGCAAACCACATCTCTTCGGTGGTGTACCATAGCATTTTCTCGTCAAAGATGCCGGCGTGGGCTATGAAACAGTCGTACAGGTCCCCGTGCAGGCCTTCCAGCATATAGACGGAGTAGCCGCCGTAGGATGCGCCCACGCAGGCGAGCTTGCCGATGTAGTCCCTGCTCTTGAGCCAGCGTCCGGCGGTGAGGTAGTCCTGCATGTTGAGTCCCGGGTAGTCGCCGGAAATCTGCTCTTTCCACTCCTGTCCGAAGGCGGTGGTTCCGCGGCGGTTAGGCATAATGACCACATAGCCCTGCTGGGCCATGAGCCTGTAGCACCAGCGGTAGCTCCAGTCCTGGGAATTGGTGCCCTGAGGGCCTCCGAGTACGATTTCTATTCCCGGATACTGCTTTGAAGGGTCGAAGTGAGGCGGGTAGAGCACCCAGCACTGCATCTGCTTGCCGTCCACGGTCTCAAGCCATATGCTTTCAGATGTCGGCTCGTCAAGCTGGCTCAGTATGTGGCCGTTCTCATCGGTGAGCGCTTTCCACTGCGCATAGCCTTCGTCTTCCACGCTGAGGCTGATGAGCTCTACGGGACGGTTGAGGCAGTAGTTGCTTGCAAGCAGGGTTCTGCCCCCGTCGAGCACTCCGAAAGGAGAGAAGAAGTCGTATTTCTCTTCGTCGGATGTGAGCTGGCGGGTATTGTCCTCGAGAGAGGTGTAGAAAAGCTTCTGTACACCGTTGTGAAGGGCGCTGTAGTACAGCCCCTTGCTGTCAGGGCTCCAGACAAGCCCGGAAGCGTCGCGGTCCAGGGATGCAGCGAGCTGCCTGGTGCCGGAGGTGGATCCATTCTCAAAGTCGCAAATTAGAATCCTCTGCTGGTCAGCCTCATAGCCGTCGCGCCTCATGGAAATCCAGGCAAGGTGCTTTCCATCCGCGGAGAAGACGGGATCGGTGTCGTAACCTCCGTCGGTCTTGACCGGGATGGTCTCTCCGCTCTGGATATTGTAGAGGTAGATTCCGCAGTTGGTGCTGAATGCGTACTGTTTGCCTGTTTTCTTGCGGCAGCTGTAGGCTATGTACATTCCGTCAGGGGACCAGTCGAGCTGCTCTATGCCTCCGAAAGGCTCGGTAGGCAGTTCGTATGGTTCGTCACCCAGAAGGTCAACGCTGCGCTCAGGGGTTATGGTTCCGCCCATAGCTGCAAGGTAGGTGCGCGGGGTTTCGGTAACCCAGTGGTCCCAGTGGCGGTACATCAGATCGTCGGTGGCATAGGCCTGAGCCTTGCCAAGGGCAGGGTCACTGTCTTTCGGGCTCTTTACCGGACCGGGTATTGTGCTGATATAGATGATGTTGCTGCCGTCAGGGGAGAGCTTGAATTCGCTGATGCCGGAAGGTACGTCGCTAAGGCATCTTCTGGCACCGAGCTTCTTGCCACCGTAGGCGGCCTGCCAGATCTGGCCGTCCAGGAGGAAGTAAACGCTCTTTCCGTCCGGGGCCCAGCGGGCGTTGGAAACGCTCTTGGAGTACTTTGTGAGCTGGACTTTGTTGCTGCCGTCAGTATCTACGGCGAAGAGGTTGCGGCAGCTGCGGTTCTGTTCGACCGAGGTGTAGCTTACGCCGTAAAGGATTCTGCTTCCGTCCGGGGAGAGCTGGGCGTCACCCAGGCGACCCATTGCGAGCAGGGCTTCCGGGGTCATCACTCCGTCCTCAATCCTGATTTCGGACGGTCCGATGTAGCCCGCTTCGTTCTTGTTCGGTTTCATAATCTTGTCTAACACTACGCCGAAGCCATATCCTATAAGGAAGGCAGCTCCGACAATCTCCAGAATTCTGAGAAACTTTTTCATTGTACTTAAGATATTCTGCTATAGTCTTTAATCTGATATTTTTCCTTTCTTAGCTCGCGGAGCAGCCTTGCATTTTCCGGCGCTTCCAGCTTAGGGTCTTTATCCAGCACTTTCTGGGCATAGGCCCTGGCTTCAGTCAGGATTTTCCCATCCTTTGCCAGTGAGGCTATGTTGAGGGAAATGGGAAGCCCGCTCTGCTGGGTGCCTTCCAGGTCTCCCGGGCCGCGCATTTTCATATCCTCTTCGGCAATTTCGAAGCCGTTCTCCGTGGAGCACATCAGTTCCAGCCTCTGTATTGCCTCCTTCGAGCATTTGTAGTCACGGATCAGTATGCAATGCGAGCTGGCGGCTCCTCTTCCCACCCTTCCGCGAAGCTGGTGCAGCTGCGAAAGACCGAAGCGCTCGGCGGACATAATCACCATCACCGATGCGTTCGGCACATCCACTCCCACCTCGATTACCGTGGTGGAAACCAGGATGTTGGCCCTTCCTGCGGCGAAGGCGTCCATATTGAAATTCTTCACCTCCGAAGTCTGCTGCCCGTGGACTATCGCACATTTGTACTGAGGCAAAGGGAAGGCCTTGACTATTTCCTCGTAGCCTCGTTCCATGTTCTGCAGGTCGAGCTTTTCGTTTTCGTAAATCATAGGGTACACCACGAAGACCTGTCGGCCCTTTGCGATTTCCTCGCGCATGAACTTATAGACCGCGCCCATGCGGTTGGGGGTGTGCAGCGTGGTGCGCACCGGCTTGCGTCCCGGAGGCATCTCGTCGATGACGGAGACGTCCAGGTCTCCATAGACCGTCATAGCAAGCGTCCTTGGAATAGGGGTGGCTGTCATTACGAGCACGTGCGGTGGAAGACTGTTCTTCGACCATAGCTTTGCCCTCTGGTCCACTCCGAAGCGGTGCTGCTCGTCGATAACGGCAAGTCCCAGGTTTTTGAACACGACCTTGTCCTCAAGCAGGGCATGGGTGCCTACGATAAGGCCTATGTCCCCGTTTGCAAGGCCTTCGAAAATTTCCCTGCGCGCCCTGGTGCCGGTAGAGCCCGTGAGTAGGGCGCATCGCACTCCGGTGGGGGCGAGGTATTTCTGTATGTTGCTGAAATGCTGCTGCGCAAGCACTTCGGTCGGGGCCATGATGCAGCTCTGGTAGCCGTTGCCGACCGCCAGAAGGCAGCTGAGCACCGCAACCATGGTTTTGCCCGAGCCCACGTCCCCCTGAAGGAGGCGGTTCATCTGGTGGCCGGACATAAGGTCAGCGCGAATTTCCTTGATTACCCTCTGCTGGGCACCGGTGAGGCGGTAGGGGAGAGCCTCGTAGCAGGCGTTGAAGTCGGGACCGACCTTGGGCATAAGTATGCCTTTGTCGGCGCGGGAGCGTATGTATTTCTGCTTGAGAAGGCTGAGC
The DNA here is from genome assembly GCA_927798505.1 of uncultured Bacteroidales bacterium. Lineage (GTDB taxonomy): Bacteria > Bacteroidota > Bacteroidia > Bacteroidales > UBA932 > Cryptobacteroides. Next base: position 1,807 of record CAKMNE010000041.1, on the reverse strand, counting down.
TGCAGCAGGAAGAGTTCTTCGAATTTGAGGCGTCGGGTTGCCTTTTCAAGCGCGTAGGTGTCGGCAGGGAAGTGTATGTTCTTCAGAGCGTAGCCAAGGCTGCACAGTCCCAGTTCCCCGAGCACATAGTCCGGAAGGGACTCCTCCAGTTCGGGCAGGCACCTTGTCAGGGCGGCGGATTGCAGCCTGCACATTACCTTGCCCGTGATGCCGGCGTTCTTGAGCTTCTCCGTGCTCGGATACACTCCGGTCATCACACCCTGGGCAAGTGTCCCATCCTGAGGCACATCCACTTCGGGGTGAACCATGTTCCATCGTCCGTTAAATTCGGACGGCTTTCCGAAGAAGATGAAGCTCTGGCCGGGCACCAGCCTTTCATAATTCCATTTTATGGCCTTGAAAAAGACCATTTCCATACGGCCGGACGCGTCCTCCACGATGACGCTTAGCCTTTTGGCGGCGCCCCAGTGTATCTTTTCCCCGCTCGTGTCAATCAGAGAGGAGGAAGGCCCCAGCAGAGTCCTGGAGACAACTTTTCCCAGAATCTGGATGTAGGCCAGGTTCTGGGAAGAAGATGCGATTGGCTGTATGGTGCTTCTGTCTATGTAGCGGAAAGGATACAGGCGTATCAATTCACCGAGAGTGCTTGCTCCCAGTTCTTTTTTAAGAAGGTCGGCCCTTTTCGGACCAACCCCCTTAAGATACATTATGTCGGTATCCAGTTCACTCATAGGACCGGATTACTCCTCGGATGCGAGGCGCTTGTAGGTGTTGTACCTGATCTTTGCAAACTCCTCGGTCTTCTGGAGAAGTTCCTCTGCCCTTTCAGGATAGAGTTTTGCGAGGGATGCAAAGCGGACCTCACCCTTGAGGAAGTCCTGGAACTTGCTCCAGTCAGGCTCCTTGCTGTCGAGTGAGAACGCCTTCTTGCCCTGCTCTTCGAGCATAGGGTTGTAGTGATAGAGCTGCCAGTAACCGCATTCTACCGCAAGTTTCTCCTCCCTCTGGCTGAGACCCATACCGGCCTTCAGTCCGTGGTTGATACAAGGAGCGTATGCGATAATCAGGGACGGTCCATCGTAAGCTTCAGCTTCTTTGATGACATTCATATACTGAACCGGGCTTGCACCCATTGCTACCTGAGCTACATAAACATAGCCGTAGCTCATTGCCATCATTCCGAGGTCCTTCTTGCGGATCTTCTTTCCTGAAGCGGCGAACTTGGCAATGGCTCCGGCAGGGGTTGCCTTGGATGACTGTCCGCCGGTGTTGGAGTAAACTTCGGTATCGAGTACGAGTATGTTGACGTTCTCACCGCTTGCGAGCACGTGGTCGAGTCCGCCGTAACCGATGTCGTATGAGGCACCGTCACCACCGATGATCCACTGGCTGCGGGCTGGGAGGAACTGCTTGAGAGCGAGAATGCTCTTGCAGGTGTCACAGCCGCAAGCCTCCATCAGAGGAACGAGCTTGTCTGTAACTTCGCGGGTAACTGCGTAGCTTGAGCGGTTGTCGAGCCACTGCTGGAAGAGGGCCTTGATCTCGTCTGAGCAGCAATCGCAGCTCAGGCCCTTCTGCATCAGGGCTGCAAGAGTGTCGCGCATGCGCTCTGAACCGAGACGCATACCGAGACCGAACTCGCAGAAGTCCTCGAAGAGGGAGTTCTGCCAAGCCGGACCATGACCCTTCTCGTTGGTGCAATATGGAGATGAAGGGAAGGAAGCGCCGTAGATTGAAGAGCAGCCGGTAGCGTTGGCAATCATCATATGGTCGCCGAAGAGCTGGGTGATGTTCTTGATGTAAGGGG